>CAYQRS010000044.1:0-10983 GCA_964419825.1 uncultured Eubacteriales bacterium | reverse complement strand
GACTGAGGGATTGACTAAGTAAGATAAAATTAAAAAATTTACAGAAGCAAAGCCGAAAATTCCTGCTCACCCTTAATCCTCTCCGACCGAAATCGGAGATTTCGCCCACCTCCCCTTGAAATCAAGTGGAGGTGTAGTTGAGTTTCACAATACTTCTTCATTATTCACTATTTGTTCTTCACTATTCGTTATTAACTGAAGCTTCGTTTTCCCTACGGAGAGGAAAACGGAAGCGCAAGCGTTGCTATGCACGGATTTACTTTTTGATTTTATCCCAATAAGCCTTTGCGGCTTGCTCGTTTTTGTTCTCGCCGTATGTATAGTAGCGGCGGTTTTTGAGGCAATCGGGCAGATATTGCTGTTTCACCCAGCGGTTTTCAAACGCATGGGGATATTTATAAAACTGCCCCTTGTTTTGGTTATCCTCGCCGTCGAAATGCTTGTTTTGCAGGGTGCGAGGTATCGGACCGCTCTTGCCTGCCCTGATATCCGCAAGCGCCGCATCGATCGCTTCGTAGGCGGTGTTCGATTTCGGTGCTGTTGCAACAAGAATCACGGCATTTGCAAGCGGTATTCTCGCTTCGGGCAAGCCGACCTGCAACGCAGTATCGACCGCCGCTTTAACAATCGGTATAAGCTGGGGATAAGCCAAGCCGACATCCTCATTGGCGCAAACAAGCAGCCGTCTGCAAGCCGAGGCAAGGTCGCCCGCTTCCAACAGCCGTGCAAGGTAATGCACCGCCGCATCGGGATCTGAGCCACGCATCGATTTTTGATAAGCCGAAACAATATCGTAATGCTCATCGCCCTCTTTATCGTAGCGGAACGCACTGCGCTGAGTTAATTCCTGCGCAGTTTCAAGCGTTACAACACGCTTGTTATCAACCGTTACCGATGCCATTGCGCAAAGCTCGACCGAGGTCACCGCCTTGCGAACATCTCCGCCGCAGCCGCAAGCGATATGGCGCACCACGCCATCCTCCAAGGCAAACTCCATGCCGCCCTCCTGCGCAAGGAAAGCAAAGGCACGCTCGATTGCAGGCTCGATTTCGCTCGGCTCAACGCTCTTGAATTCAAACACCGTTGAACGGCTCAAAACCGCATTATAGACATAAAAATACGGGTTTTCCGTTGTTGAAGCAATCAGCGTTATCGTGCCATCTTCAATATACTCAAGCAGTGTTTGCTGCTGTTTTTTGTTGAAATACTGAATCTCATCAAGGTAAAGCAAAACGCCGTTCATTGCCACAAGAGTTTGCGAATTTGCGATTACCTCTTTAATATCCGCCGTTGAAGCGGTTGTGCCGTTGAGCTTGCAGAAATACTTGTTCGTGCGCTTTGCCAAAATCTCCGCAAGGGTCGTCTTGCCGACACCCGACGGACCGTAAAATATCAAATTCGGCAGCTCGCCGCCCTCGATAATTCGGCGCAGCGCCTTGCCCTCCGACAAGAGGTGGCGTTGACCGACCATTTCCTCTATGCTCTGCGGACGCAATCTGTCCGCAAGAGGTGTTGTCATAATAATCTCCCCTTATACCTCGGCAGCTTGCTCTTTGAGCTTTTGCAATGCCGCCATACCGTCCTTATATCCTGCATCGTAAAGCTTTTGGTAGCCTGCCCTATCCTTTGTCAGCGTGCTGACTCCGCAACGGCTTTCGGGCGCAATTATGATACATTTGCCCTGCTTCTCGTATTCAACAAGCTTATCGACAAAGCTGTTGTAAAGCGGACCCATATTTTGCAGCATATAGCCGATTTTCATTCTGCCCTTGAGCATCCAACCAACCACTCTGCCAATCGGATATTCCTTTTTGCGTTCAGGCACAGGCTTTGTTAAAACCGCAATAACCTTATCACAGCCGTCGGCAAAAGCCGTTTCAACGGGAATCGGCTCGGACAGACCGCCGTCATAGTATTCCACGCCGTCGATTTTGACAGGCTTGCACACAAGCGGCAAAGCACAGCTTGCCTTGAGTATGCGGTAATCGTTGCGGACAAAATCCTCTTTCATCCACGCTCTGGCTTCACCCGTATCCGCATCCGTTGCGAAAATTTTATATTTCGTGGGCGAAGCGAGCATTGCATCGTAATCAAGCGGCGATTCGCCATCCTCATTGCTGAGGGTTGAAAAGATGTAATCAAGATTTATATAGTTACCTGTTTTAAGGAAGTTTTTAACGCTCAAAAAGCCCGGCTTTTGGAAGGTGTAATTCATAAAGAAATCCTTTGCCCTGCCACGCTGACCTGCAACATAGCTTATCGAATTGGCGCTGCCTGCGGAAATGCTGACGCAGTAATCGGCAACAAAGCCTGCATCCATAAAGCTATCATAAACGCCGCTTGCATAAATAGCTCTCATTCCGCCGCCTGAATCAACAATACCAATCATTCTTTTGCCTCCGTTATGTTATCTCGAATATAGGCTTTATTATATATTATCGCACCGCTTTTTTCAATCTTTTGCGACAAAAAACATTATATTCCTCTCGCACCTCCCTGCACCCGATTGTGGCAAGCCCGACACAGAACACTATATGTTGTTACGATTTATTTTATATTAAAAAAAGGTTGACATTTGGGGCGATTTTGTATTATAATACACCTCTGTAAGGTCTAAAGTGGGGTATAAGCCCAAGTCGCTTTTTTCCGCTTAGGTCAATCAAATCACACCTTGAATGGAGGTTCAGACGAATGAAAAGGACTTATCAGCCCAAAAAGCGCCACCGCAAGATGGAACACGGCTTCCGCAAAAGAATGGCAGACAGAAACGGCCGCAAGGTTCTCGCTCGCCGCAGAGCAAAAGGCAGAAAGCAGCTCTCTTACTAATTAGAGTCAGAGCGCAACAGGCGTAACGGTTATGGCTACAACATTAACTACACTTACCAATAATTCGGATTACCGCCGAGCTTACGGCAGAGGTAAATCCTACACAAGTCCTGCACTGGTTTCTTATATACTGAAAAACCGTGCAGGTATTTGTCGTGTCGGAATTACCACAAGCAAAAAAATCGGCAACGCTGTTGAGCGCAACCGTTCACGCAGAGTAATAAGAGCGGCGTTCCGCAACATTTCCCCACTCGTTCAAGGGAATTGGGACATCGTTTTTGTTGCACGAAACAAAACAAAATACCTCAAAAGCACAGAAATCGAGCGTATGATGCTCAGCCAGCTCAAGCAGGCAGGTGTCATCAAATAACTATGAAACAGGCTGTTTTGCGGTTGATCCGCTTCTACAGGCGTAAAATCTCGCCGCACAAGCCGCCGATGTGCCGTTATTACCCCACCTGCTCGCAATATGCGCTTGAAGCAATCGAGGTTCACGGGCTTTTCATCGGCTCTCTGCTGAGCCTGCGTAGGCTTTTGAGGTGCAATGTTTTGTTCCCCGGCGGCTACGACCCCGTTCCGCCGAAGAAACACCACACGGAGGATAAATAATGTACGACGCAATCGCCGTGCCTTTCGGTTGGCTTTTAGGTCAATTCTATGGCATAGTAGGTAACTATTTCCTCGCAATCGCACTCTTTGCGCTTGTATTTAAGCTTATTCTTTTGCCCAGCACAATATCACAGCAAAAGAGTACGGCAAAGCAAACCCGTCTTCAGCCCAAGCTCCGCCGTATTCAGGAGCGCTACAAGGGTGACAAGGACGCTCAGCGCAAAATCCAAGAGGAGCAGCAGGCTCTTTATCAGCGTGAGGGCTTCAACCCGATGAATCAGGGCTGCCTCCCCATGCTCATCCAATTCCCGATCATTATCGGTCTTTACGGTGCCGTTTACAAACCGCTTACTTACGCACTCCGAATCAGCAAGGACACGCTCGCAACTCTCACAGAGCTGCTCAAAAAGGTCGCTGAGCTCGGTGCAGACAGAACCGTAGAAATCCAAATCATCGACAACATCGACAAGATTTGGAAGCACGCAATCGATGCAGGCATCGATGCATCCGTTTTGGAGCGCATCAAAACCTTCGGTGCAGAAGAGTTTGACTTCTTCGGCTATTCGCTCAGCGCAAATCCGAGCTTCAAGCCGCTCACTCTCCTTGCCCTCATCCCGATTCTTTCCTTCGCAACCTCGCTTGCATCCTCACTCGTATCATTCATCCGCTCAAAGCGCAGCAACCCCAATGCGGCGAACAACGCAACAATGGGCTGTATGACATTCGGTATGCCCCTGTTCTCGCTCTATTTTGTTACAATGTTCCCTGCCGCAATCGGCATTTACTGGATCATCAACAACATCTATTCATTCATCCAGACCTTGCTCGTCGGCCATTTTTACAGCCCCGAAAAGGTAATCGCCAAAAACATGGTTGAGGAAACCATTGCACGCCGCTCTAAAGAAGCCAACACCAAGCTCATTGCGGCAAAAAGCAAAGAAGAATAAATATTAAGGTGGTAAATACTTTGATTAAGGAAGCAATCGGCGTTGGTACTACTGTTGCCGAAGCACAGAAGAAAGCAACAGATGCACTTAACGCTCCCTTTGATGCTGAGGTCAAAATCGACCTCGTCGAGATGCCCAAGAAAAAGGTTCTCGGCATTTTCGGCAAAGAAACCCCTGCAAAGGTCAGAGCTTATTACGAAATCCCCGACAAAGCTCCGGCAAAGCAGCACAAGGCGGACAGAAAGCCTGCCAAAAAAGAAGCACCGGCTAAAAAGGATATCGCCCCCAAGGCTGAGCCCAAAAAGCCCGTTGCCAACCCCGAAGCTTTCGCAAGCACCGAAAACTACATCCGCACGATCCTCAAAGGTCTTGGCATTGAAGAATGTAAAATCACATTCGCTCACGATGGTGAGGACGGAATCGCAATCGAGCTTGATTGCGAGAATTACGGCGTAGTTATTGGCAGACGCGGCGAAACTCTTGATTCGATTCAATACCTTGTCCGTCTGTTTATGAACAGAGGTAACGAGAGCTATAAGCGTGTTTCGATCAACATCGGTAACTACCGTGAGAAGCGTGCGGAAACACTCAGAGAGCTTGCAAAGCGCAACGCTGCCAAGGTTCTCCGCAACGGCAGAAACGCTGTTCTTGACCCGATGAACCCCTATGAGCGCAGAATTATCCACACCACGATTCAAGAAATCGAGGGCGTTGAATCCCACTCAGTCGGTTCGGATAATGAGCGCAAGGTTGTTATCACCCTTGCAGATGGTGTTACACCGACCAACCCCGATGCACGCCGTTACAACAACCGTGGCAGAGGCGGTTACAACAGAGGCGGCAACCGTGGCGGCAACAACCGCTCACGCCGTCAGGAGGATGCACCTGCACAGCCGCAGCGCAGCCCCCGTTCCGATATTGCAGGCACAAGCCGTTACGGTAAAATTGAGCCGAAGAAGCCTGCCGCAACAACGGAAGAATAATTTCAAACAACAAAGAATCCGAGATTTGCTTTTATCGAGCAAACCTCGGATTTATTTTTTGCTTTATTCTTGAAAATTCGGCTCTTTTGAGCTGTTTCACGGCACAAGGCGATTAGTTTCACGAAATCAGAGAACATCCACAATATCCTTCGTTTTTTCAACGAAGAAATCCGCACCTGCCGCAATCAGCTCCGCCTTGCCGAAGCTTCCGCCAACGGCAACAACCTTACAGCCTGCCGCCTTGCCTGCGGTAACGCCCGAAACGGCATCCTCAACAACAAGGCAATCCGCAGGGCTGATTCCAACAGCCTCGGCGGCCTTAAGATAAATCTCAGGGTCAGGCTTTTTGTTGACAATTTCACTGCCTGTGATAACGGCATCAAAGCTGTTTTCATCTGCACCGACAACAGCAAGGTTGACCTTGACCTTGCGCCTGTCAGCCGAGGAAGCCACAGCAAGCTTATAATCCTTCCTCAAAGCAGGCAGCAGCTCTCTCATGCCCTCTGCGGCAGGAACAAGCTCCTCTGCCCTTTCCAAATAAACATCATAACATTCGTCTTTCATCTGCGGCAGATATTCGCCGCCTGCCTTGGTAACAACGCCGCAAACAGCGGCATCCTCACCCTTGCCGACGAAATCAGTAAAATATTCGGGCTTTATTTCCAAGCCGTATTTTTCCTTTAAAAAGCTTATACAGCACTCCATAAAGGGCGGCTCGGAATCGACGAGAACGCCGTCAACATCGAAAAGGATTGCTTTAAACTTCATCTTCAATTCCCCATCCGTCAATTTTTTTGCTCTGCATTGCCCCGATTATTTTGGAGCGAATGTCGCCGTATTTTGCCTCGAAGCCCGTGAGCATCATTTTAATCGATTCACGCTCCGTCTTGCCGTCAACAGGGCAACGGCTTTTGACAACGGGCAAATCAAGCCTGCGCACAACACGGCTCGCCTCACTTTCACGGCAAAAAACCATCGGTCTGATAACGGTTATATCCTTCCTCGAAAGGTAGGTTACGGGCGAAAAGCAACCAATCGTGCCGCCGTTGAGCAGGTTCATCATAAAGGTTTCTGCGGCATCGTCAAGATGATGACCGAGGGCAAGCTTGTTACAGCCTGCCGCCTTAGCCGCATCGTGCAGAGCGCCACGCCTCATTCTTGCACAAAGGCTGCAAGGGTTCTTTTCCTTACGGTATTCAAAAATAATCGCACCAAGTTCGGTGCGTTTGATTATGTATTCGATACCATATTCATCGCATATTTTTTGAAGCGGCTCATAATCCGTTTGAACTCCGTTGAAGCAGGGGTCTAAGGAAATTGCGACCAAATCGAATTTTTTTGGATAAAACCGTCGCAGATTAGCGAGAGCAACAAGCAGAGCCGTGCTATCCTTGCCGCCCGAAAGCCCGACGGCAACCCTATCGCCATCCTCAATCATATTGTATTTTTCCATACAGGAGCGCATGTGGCTCATCATTTTCTGCATATTTTAACTCCATCAAGCAAGCAGA
Organism: uncultured Eubacteriales bacterium; assembly: GCA_964419825.1. Lineage (GTDB taxonomy): Bacteria > Bacillota > Clostridia > Oscillospirales > Acutalibacteraceae > UBA8612. The sequence goes on along the minus strand of CAYQRS010000044.1, from coordinate 4,107 downwards.
GCGATTATCTCATCGCTGAGCTTCAAATATTCTTCCTGCGAGGCGAGGATTTTCCGTGCAACGAAGCTCCAGCTAAAGCGCTCGCTGTAATCCTCGGCAGCGTCATCACGGTAAGGGTTGTTCTTAATCAAATCGATGATTTCCTTTGCCAAGTCGATATTGCCCTTGCGCATCACACGCTTGGCAACAAAAACCATTGAATACTTATAGGTGTTCAGGCGGCCGAAATAAGCCCTGCGCAAATACTCGTTTTCGCTGACGATTTTAACCATATTATCCTTGTTTTTTCTGTGCATCAAGAAGCGGCTGACAAGGCGTGCAAGGCAAGCGCTTGCGGCACGGCTGTGAGAAAAAATCTCCTCATTCTCCTCCAGCAAGCCAAGCACATAGCCGAGGGCAGCGGTGTAATCCTGCGCCGTCAGTTCATCGATTTGCGCACCGAGAGCCTTCTCGTTTTCAATCAAATATTCAGCGGTCATATTCTTCAACCAACGCTTTAAAGGCGTTGCCCTTTTCTTCAAAATTGCGGTAGCGGTTGTAGCTTGCCGCCGCAGGTGAAAGCAAGCAAGCCTTGCCTGCATCAGTCACCTCAAACGCCTTTTCAACCGCTTCTTCAAGCGTTTCGCACTTGATAATTTTTGCCGCACAGCCGATTTCGCTCAAGCGCCGTGCAATGCTGTAGCCCGTTTCGGGCATACAAATGAGGTTATCGATTTCCGCCTTTGCAAGCTCGGCGATAAACTCGGAATAATCAAGCCCTCTGTCCAAGCCGCCGATAATCAGCGTGCCGACATTGCCGAGAGCCTTGACGTTGCCCATAACGGCGTTCGGAATTGTCGCAATCGCATCATCATAAAAGCTGATGCCTTTTTTAACAGCGAATTTCTCAAGCCTGTGAGCAATTCCGCCAAACGCCTCGACCGCCGCCTTGATTGCCTCATCACTTACGCCGAATTCACGCACTGCGGTTGCGGCAAAGAAAATATCCTGCCATTGATGCTCACCCGGCAATGCGGAGCTGAGCTTGGTGAGCGAGCGGAAAAATTCATCCGTTTCGTATGCCTTGGCGCTGATGCTGACACGCCTCGATTTAACAAAGCCCAAATCGCCTACAACACTTTCAAGCGGCTGGTCTGCATTGGTTATCAGCAGACCGTTTTCATCCTGATAGCGCATAATGTTGAGCTTTGCGCCGTAATAGCCCTCGAAGCCGTTATAATGGTCGAGATGCTCAGGATAAATGTTCGTGAAAATCGCAACATCAGGCGAGGCGTGGCAGGTTTCAAGCTGATGACAGCTCATTTCAATAACCGCAACCTTGCCCTCGACCTCATCGAGAGTTTCAAAAACGGGCGTACCGATGTTACCCATAACCATTGCAGGAACATTGCCCTTGCAAAGCATATTGTAAACAAGAGTTGTTGTGGTGGTTTTGCCCTTTGTGCCCGTGATTCCGATTTTTTTGCACGGCATAAAGCGCAGGAACAAATCCATTTCGCCCGTAACCAAGGTGTCTTCATTAACTGTAACATCACGCAGGGATATGCCCGGGCTTTGCATAACAACATCAAAATCGTTAATCGAATCAAGATAATTTTCGCCGCAGATCAGGGTGACATTTTCATCTTGAATTTCAACCTTGTTTTTATCCGCAACGGTGAGCTTCATCTGCGGATAATGCTTGCGCAAAAAGGCGAGCGTAGCCCTCCCCTCTCTGCCCAAGCCGAGAATAAGCACCTTTTTATCTTTAAAAAAATCAATTAAGCCCTGATACATAATCATACATTCCCTTTGTGTATTTCAAAAATTCGCTCGGAATATTATTTTCATCGTTATATTCGCCGAGGATTGCGGCAATATCCTCATCGCCGTCAAAATCAGCAAGCAGGCACGGCATCGGCTTGCCATTCTTCAAATATTTTTTCTTTGTTGCAACAAGCGCCGCTCTCGCCTCGCCGACCGTGCCGACACATTCAAACGGCTTCACATCAGCTTTGCCGATAAGACCGTTGAAATCCTCACGCAGTTCCTCATCATCAAGCAGATTTGCACCGAAGATGCCGACCATTTCTTCCTCGCTCAAAAACGGCGAAAGCACGATATAAACAAAAAGGCATTTGCCGCATTTGCCGCACCAAATATTCTTTTTACTGCCAACATTACAGCTCACAAAAACCTTGTGGTACTGTGGCAGAGCAGCGAACCTTGCGGCAATTTGCAGTTCATTAAAGCACCTGAGCAACGAAAAATATTTTGCGAAGCCGCCGAAATATTCGTTGACATAATCGTTGAAATCGCTCTCGAAGCGGTATGATTTTGAATATTGGTGGTTTACCTCCAGCCCCGCAACGCTCGATTCGTTGGCACTGCTCTCGTTGGAGAGAACGATATATTCCGCACCGATAAGATAAGAGCAGTAAAGCCCCAAAAAGGCGACGATTGCCGAAAACGGCGTGTGACCGTTGAGGAAGCCCTCACGGTTAAGCTCCAGCAATTCAGGCGCAATCGTGCGGTAGGTTTTGAGAATATCGCTTTCTGTCAAGCCGCTTGCCAAAACGCCCGCCGTTCTCGCAGGCTGATCGTTAACGGTGAAGCATTTGATTTTGCCACGGCGTTCGCCGAGCAGGGAAAGGGTAACATCACTATCCTTGCCGCCGCCGACGGGAACAAGGCTTATGCCGCCGAGACTACAGCCGCTCCAAGTGTGCTTTTTGCCTTGAGATTGAACGGTAATAAAGCTGTCAAAATCCGTTTCAATACCGTTGCGATAAAAAAATTCGCCCAGACCGCCCCACCAAAGTCTTTTCCACCAATTCACCTGCGCATCGCTCAAAGAGCCGCAACGAATCACCAAATTCGGGGCACAGGAGGCTTTCCAATAGCTGATAAGCTCAACCAAGCCGAGGGAAAAGACAAGATGCTCCGCCTGAGCAGAATCAAAGGGGTTGACCAAGTCAAGCCCCTTTGTATCAATTCTCGTCGTCGGGTGAAAACTGCACTTGCCCTCCAGCGAAAAATCAAAGCCGATAAGGATATGATCATCCTGCTTCTCGATTGAATAGCCGTTGTAATAAAAGGTTTTGTATTCTTCTCTGAAAGCTTCAAATTTTTCGTTCACAGTTACACCGCCGTTAAATATTATTTTGTGTTGTTGGCAGGTGAGCCACAGCACTTTTTGTATTTTTTGCCGCTGCCGCAGGGACAGGGATCATTCGGACCGACCTTTTCGCTTGCAGCCTTGCGAACGGGGCGCTTTTTGTCGCTACCGTCGCCGCCTGCGTTTGTGGCAACCTCTTTAACCTTTTGCTCACGCTTTGTATCCTCCTCAGTGCGTACCTGAGCCGTGAGGAGCATACGGATCGTATCCTGCCTGATTTGGCGAGTCATATCGTCAAACATATCGTAGCTTTCAAAGCGGAACGCAACAACAGGGTCTTTTTGACCGTAAGCCTGCAAGCCGATTCCACGCTTAAGCTCATCCATTGCATCAAGGTGATCCATCCATTTTGCATCAACATTGTCAAGCAAAACCTTGCGTTCGAGCAAGGGCATAAGCTCGCCCAATTCCTCGCTGCGCTTTTCGTAAAGAGCCTCACCGCGCTCAATCAGAACAAGCCTTGTTTCGTCACGGTCATCAATGCCGTCGGCAAAATCCTCCGCCGTTGTGAGCCAACCGAGGAAGTTCTGACGCAAGCCGTCAACATTCCATTCGTTCTTTGCGAGCGATTCGGGCAAATAAAGGTCGATTGCATCGCTGATATTATCTTCAAGCATCTTAATGAGTGCGGGCTTGAGCTCATCACCGTCAAGAACCTGATTACGCTGTTTGTAAATCAGCTCACGCTGTTGGTTCATAACATCGTCATACTGAAGCACGTTCTTACGGATTGCAAAGTTCTGACTTTCAACCTTTTTCTGTGCGTTCTCAACAATGTTGGAGAAAACCTTTGTGTCAAGGGGCATATCCTCAGGCGCATTGAGGCGTTCCAGCATCATCTGCGCTCTTTCGCCGCCGAAAAGGCGTGTTACATCATCATCAAAGGAGAGATAGAAGCGGCTTTCACCGGGATCGCCCTGTCTGCCCGAACGACCACGGAGCTGATTATC
>CAYQRS010000043.1:0-11003 GCA_964419825.1 uncultured Eubacteriales bacterium | reverse complement strand
ATTGTAACATAATGCTTGTAATGCTTTCGGGCATATAAATTATTATAATTATTATGAGGAAATAGTAATGAAAATTATTGTTGCAGGTGACGGTAAGGTAGGTCTTGCATTAACCAGACTGCTTTCGCAGGAGGGGCACGATATTGTTGCCATCGACACCGAGGCGAATGTTTTGGAAGAAAAGCTTTTGCAGTTCGATGTTATGACAGTTGTCGGCAACTGCGCAACCATGGAAACATTACATGAGGCAAATGTTGAGCAAACCGATTTGCTTATCGCCGCCACAAGTGCCGATGAAATCAATCTGCTCTGTTGCCTTACAGCTCGCAAAATGAATCCGAGAATCCACACGATTGCTCGTGTTCGCAGCCCTGAATACACAAAACAGCTTTATATGATGTGCGACGATTTCGGGCTTTCCCTCATCATCAACCCCGAAAGAGAAGCTGCTCAGGAAATTTTCCGTTTGCTCCAATTCCCAGGCTTCCTGAAGCGTGAAACATTCGCAAAGGGCAGAGTATCGATTGTTGAATTGAGAATCGATCCAGGCAGCCTTTTGGATGGCGTTAAGCTCACTCAGCTTCCTCACGCTCTCGGCGGCAGTAAAATACTTGTTTGCGTTGTTATTCGTGACGGCAACGCATTTATCCCGACGAGCGAAACTCAACTCAAAAGCGGCGACCATATTTTTGTCACCGCTCCCGGCGTTGTTCTCACCGATTTGCTCAAGAGGCTCGGTGTCACACAGAAAAAAATCAAAAACGCTCTCCTTATCGGCGGCGGCAGAGTTGCATACTATCTTGCTCAAAGCCTAATTGAAGCGGGCGTTCATGTTAAAATTATCGAAAATAATCAGGAGCGTTGCAACCAGCTTGCCGATATTTTGCCGGGCGCTTCAATAATCCTTGCCGATGGTTCATCGCAGGATATTCTTGAAAACGAAGGCTTGCCCGATGTTGATGCACTTGTTACTCTCACAGGCTTTGACGAACAGAATGTTATCACTTCAATGTATGGCAAGGTTAGGGGAGTTCCTCATATTGTAACAAAGGTCAACCGTATGGAAATGACAGGTATGCTTGAGGATTTGCCTGTCGGCGGTGTTGTAAGCCCGAAAGAGCTTTGCAGCGAGAATGTCGTGCAATATGTCCGTGCAATGGAGAACCAAGCCGGTGCGGCAATCACCCTGCACCGTATTGCCAACGGCAGGGCAGAGGCCTTGGAATTTGCGATAACCGAGCGCAGCCGTTTTGTCGGCGAACCGCTTAAAAATATAACTCTTAAAAGCAAAATTCTTATTTCCTGCATCACTCACAAGGGCAAGACCATTGTTCCTGACGGTAACTCAACCTATAGCGTAGGTGATACCGTTATCGTTGTGACAAACCGTGAAGCCCCGATTTTGCAGTTTAACGACATATTTGCATGAGGTTAATGACTTATGAACGGTAAGTTTGTGTGCCGCATTGCGGCATTGTCTGTGTTTGTTTCATCGCTGTTTATGATAGTGCCTGCAGGTATTGCTTTTTTCGACGGTCAGATGTTCAATGCGGCTGTTTATCTCGGTGTTACGGGGCTTATGATGCTTTTCAGCCTGATAACCTTAATTGTAACACGCAATTATAAGCCCGAAATTTATGCTCAAGAGGGCTTTGCCAGCACAAGCATTTCTTGGATTTTGATTTCTCTTTTCGGCGCATTACCTTTTTGGCTCAGCGGCGAAATTCCGAGCTTTATTGATGCTCTCTTTGAGAATGTTTCAGGCTTCACAACAACAGGTGCATCGATTTTAACCGATGTTGAAGCACTTTCACGCTGTCATATTTATTGGCGCAGCTTCACGCATTGGTTGGGCGGTATGGGTATGCTTGTTTTCCTGCTTGCTGTCATTCCGCTTGCACGCAAGGAATCAGGTTCTGCAATTTTTTTAATGAAAGCGGAAAGTCCCGGTCCTGTTGTCGGCAAATTCACTCCTCATTTAAGAGAAACGGCACTCATTCTTTATTCGATTTATATTCTTTTAACTGTTGCGTGCTGTGTGTTCCTGCTCATCGGCAATATGCCATTCTTTGATGCGCTTTGCATATCATTCGGCACAGCAGGTACGGGCGGCTTTGGCATTACGAATTTGAGTATGGGCTCATATTCGCCTTATCTTCAAGGCGTAGTAACCGTGTTCATGTTTCTTTTCGGCATAAACTTCAATCTCTATTTTCTTCTCATTCTCCGCCAATTCAAGTCCGTGCTTAAGGATGTTGAACTCCGTGCTTATGTTTTGATTGCCGTGAGTGCAGTTGCCTTGATTTCTTTGAACATTTATAAGCTTTATGGCAGTATCTTTGAATCAGTTCACCACGCTGCATTCCAAGTCAGCAGTATTATGACAACAACGGGTTATTCAACCGTTGATTTCGACCAATGGCCTGCGTTTTCAAAATCGATTTTGATGATTTTGATGATTTGCGGCGCTATGGCTGGCAGTACGGGCGGTGGCTTAAAGGTTTCACGCTTGATCATTCTCGCAAAAACAATTTGGCAATCGATTATCAAAGCGCTCCGTCCACGCAAGGTTCATGTCGTGCGTATGAACGGCAGAGTTATCAGCGAAGCAACCTGCAACTCAGTCAATTCATATTTTGCAATTTATTGCTTCATTATAGTAATCAGCTTTGTGATTATTTCCGTTGACGGCTTCTCAATCGGCACGAATGTTTCGGCTGTTTTAGCTTGCTTTAATAATATCGGTCCTGGTTTTGAAAGTGTTGGTCCGACTTGCAATTTCTCAAGCTATTCAGTGCTTTCAAAATTCATTTTGATTTGTGATATGATTCTTGGCAGGCTTGAAATATTCCCGATTATGGCGCTTTTCAGCCCTGATCTTTGGAGCAGAAAGAGATAAACTCAGCTAAAAAATTAAGCAGCACCGCAAAGGTGCTGCTTTTTTATATCCTATGTTCGTTTTTGATGTTGCCGTCAAAATCTTTCCAGACAAATGAACCGTTTTCAAAGAGAATATATCCGTGATGGCTGTTTTCTTTTGGTATGGAAACTGAGCCTGGGTTAATATAAGTGTAGCTGTCATGAACCACCAGCGCAGGTATATGAGTGTGACCGTGCAAGAGAATATCGCCATTGCAAAGCGGAGGGAGATTTGCTTCATTAAAGTGGTGACCGTGCGTTGCATAAATCAGCTTACTGTTATGCTCGATAACCGCATAATCAGCTAAAATTGGGAACTGCAAAACCATTTGGTCAACCTCTGTGTCGCAGTTGCCCCTGACGCAAAGGATTTTTTCTTTAACTGCGTTGAGCAGGGTGATAACCTCTTTAGGGGAATATTCCTGCGGTAAATCGTTTCTCGGTCCGTGATAGAGAATATCACCGAGAAGCAGAATACGGTCTGCCTGCTCATTTTCAAAGGCTTGGAGAAGCTTGCGGCAATAATAAGCAGAGCCGTGAATGTCGGATGCAATCAACCATTTCATTCAAACCACCTCACATTGTGCAGTTTTTGATGAAGTTGATAATTGTTTGCATAACATCTTCATCCTCACGGGTGATAAGCTCATAATCAATGTCATAAATGCTGTCATCATCATAATCGTCTGATTGTGATGCGTTGATTGCAGACATTGTTTTAATAAGATAATCTTCGCTTTCCTTTGTCTGATATGGGTTGTGACATCTGTTTTCGTAAATAATGCTCGTAACATTTTCAGCATGGCAAACTCGTTCGTCAGTAATCGGCGAGGAAGTGGGCGGAACAACAGTATCACTGTCACCGTGGAGCAAGAGAACAGGCGTTTTGCTGTTGATAATCGCATCGGAGCAGTTGTATTTTTTTGAGGCAGGGTCAGTAATATTGAAAGCAAGCTTGATGATAGGGGAGAGGAAGCTGAGTTTTTCGCCCATAAGAGCTAAACCGAGCTTTTGTGCGCTTTCAGGCGGAGAAATCGCAACAGCACCGTTAACCTTAACTTCGGGATCGGATAAAGCATTGCAAACGGAATATGCGCCCCAGGAATGGCCCATAATCACACGCTTCAAAGGGCTGAGCATCGAATTGCTGTCAACAAATTTAATTGCACTTTTAAGGTCAGAAACGCCTTGGCTCAAGCCGATAAGGTTTTTGCCCTCCGAGGCAAAAGTGCCTGTGTTATCATAAGCCAAAACAAGGAACCCATTCTTGGCGAGGGTGTTGATTTCGGTCATGTAACTGCGGTGACCGCCACCCGCACCGTGGGAAAAAATAACCAAACCGCTCGGAATTCTGTTGCCAGCTTTAAGATAAAGACAGCCACGCAATATGTTGCCCTGCTCCGAGGGGAATTCAACCTGAGTTGCCTTTAAATTTTCAAAATCATCGTTCGTCAAATATTTAAGTTTCGGATTGCCTTGGCATCTTTTGGCAAAAGGCGCACGGCAAAAGCAGCAGGCGATGATGAGAACAAGAGCGGCTAAAGCGATTAAAACGCCGATAATGATGAGCGGTAAATACTTCATAAATCCAGATCCTTTTAAACTTTTTCTTTTACAAATACTTCCATATTATATCACAGTTATTGTCCTAAGTAAATCAAAAAATATTATATCCACTTTTTTTCCAAAATCACTTGATTTTTCAAATGAAATATATTATAATGTCAGAGTTGTTAAATTTGAATATTACGAGGTGTGGCTCAGTTTGGTAGAGCGCTACGTTCGGGACGTAGAAGTCGCAGGTTCGAATCCTGTCACCTCGACCACGAAAACGAGTCAGAACTTTTCAGGTTCAGACTTGTTTTTTATTATAGAAATATCGTGTACTGTGTAATTGCTCATATCTTTGCATAGGCTTTTTCTTTTGCCTTGATTTTACTTATTTCTTTTGCTATACTTCGGTAAGGATAAAAGCATCCATTTTATTTTTTGGATATTTTTCTGTGGCAATTTAAGGTGAATTTGAAGAACAACTATGTTAGCTTTTTATTTAAATTTATTGTATTTTGAAGTGAATATTATCTGCATAATCGTTTTGGCGATTATCGGATTAAATATTAAGCACTCCGAATACAGTCCAGGTAGGCGTCCGAGAATATTACTTAGTCTTATTATCATCACAATAGCTTTTTATGTTCTCGATATTTTAGGCGGCTACGGAAAAATTCACGATTTGCAATCCCATCCCGTAATGATATATATTCTTTCCGCTGCGTATTTCCTTTTGTTTGCAATTTCGGCATATACTTGGTTCTTTTACTCCGAAATCTTAAATGATAAAGAATTTTTGACAAAAGGCGCAAGCATATTCTGTTAGCTATGCCGATTCTGTTTTTGGCAATTTTGATTTTTGTTTCTTATTTTAACGGCTGCTTATTCAGCGTTACTTATGAAAACGGTTACTCAAGAGGACCGTTATTCGCTTTGGAAGCAATCATTTCTTTTTCGTATATTCTGGCAGCAGGAATCAGGTGCATATATTTTGCAGCGAAAAACAAAAAGTCAGCTTATTACCTTGATTTAGTTACTTTTTCAACTTATTCAATCATTAACCTCATTTGCGGAGTGCTGCAATTTTCAATCGGCAAATTGCCGGTTATGATTATCGGCGATACCGTTTCGATACTTTTGCTTTATATTCACTATTTGAGGAATATGATTTCATTAGATCCGTTAACTCAAATTTCCAACAGGCAAAAGCTCTTATATCAAACCACGGAAGCAGAAAAATCTTTATCCTCCGACGATGAATTGTACTTTATGTTTGTTGATGTTGACGGCTTTAAAACGATTAACGACAAGCACGGCCACATTGAGGGCGACCGTGTTTTGTGCGATATATCAAATGTTATCAGAAAATTTTGCAAAAAGTACAATTGCATTTGCGGTCGCTACGGCGGAGACGAATTTGCTATTGTTCAAAAGCTGAGCAAGAACCGTGAATTTAATTCTCCTGAACTGATTTATAAAATGATCAGAGATAAAAACATCAGGACAAGCGACGGTGTCCCGATAACAATAAGCATTGGATATGCAAAATATATTCTCAGTGACCGCATAGACGATTTGATATCCCGTGCAGATAAATATATGTATAAAATCAAGCGAGATAAAAAACGGAATAGTATTCAACCAATCGCTTCACACAGCAAAAACAAATAAATTCGGCAAACCACTCGAAAGAGTGGGACGCAAAGTTAAGTATCTAACCTGATTTTTCAGTATGATCGGCTGACCGCACTTTTTTAAAATGTGCGGTCTTTTTTTATTGGGGGGATTTTGTGAATAAGGTTTTGAGAGAGGAAAAGAAATTTTTACTCAGTGTTGATGAGTTTATTGCTTTGTCACACCGAGTCGGTCAAATAATGATTGCCGATCCACATAACGGCACTCATGGATATGTTATCAGGTCGCTATATTTTGATACCGCCTATGACGGCGATTACTTTGAAAAGCTTGACGGCGTTGAGCTCAGGCGTAAAATAAGGCTTCGGGTTTACGATCCTTATTCCGATTATGCGATGTTAGAGATGAAGCAGAAGCAGGGAGCGAATCAGCTAAAGCGGTCATTAAGGCTAAGGCGTGAAGACGCTATTGAATTGACAAAAGGCAATTATTTGCCGCTGCTTAAATATGACGAGCCGTTTGCTGCCGAATGTTACGGGCTTATGAATTATAAATGCTATCGCCCGAAAACAATCGTCGAATATAACCGAAAAGCTTTTATTGCAAAGGAAAACAAAATTCGAATTACCTTTGATAACAATATCGTTTCAACCGAGAGCAGCTTCGATTTATTCAATCCGAAGCTTAATATGAACCCTGTTCTCGACAAATATGATGTTGTGTTAGAGGTTAAATATAACGGTTTTTTGCTCGGATACATACGTGAGCTTATCAATCCCGCAAACAGAAGTGAGTTGTCAGTCAGCAAGTATGTCTTGGCACGACAAAACGGTTATCAAACAAGATTATAAAGGAGAATTAAAAATGAAAGAAGAAATTTACAAGCTGTTTTCCAACCCCAGTGATATGACTTGGGAAAATATCGTTATGAATATCGGCGCAGCCGCATTATTGGGATTTTTTATATTCATATCCTATTTTATTTCGCACAAAGGCACTATTTACAGCAAAAAATTCAATGCTACGCTTGTTATTCTCACGGTTTTGACAGGCACAGTTATGACAGTTATCGGCAATAATATAGCGCTTTCTCTCGGTATGGTCGGTGCGCTTTCAATCGTTCGTTTCAGAACAGCTATTAAGGATTCAAGGGATACAGTTTATATCTTTTGGGCAATAATAGTCGGCATTTGCTGTGGCGTTGGTGACTTCCTTGTTGCAACAATCGGCAGCGCTGTTGTGTTCATTGTGATACTGATTTTGGGATGCATCAAAAGCGATAACAGAATGCTTCTTATCATACGTGCCGCCAGAAATTCTGAGCCGATGGTCAAATCGCTCGTTTATAAGCTCTTTAACTCAAAGGCTGTTTTAAGAGTTGAAAACACAACCGAAAGCTCAGTTGAACTGATATATGAGCTGACGCAGAAAATGGTTAAAAAGGCCGAAAAGAAAGAGCCTAATATTGCCGACAGCATCTATAAAATCGGCAATATAGAATATGTAAATATCGTTATGCAAAACGATGAGATATCCAATTAAGGAGCATTATTTTGAAGCACAAAATTATCGGGCTCACCTCACTTGTGGTTTCTGCAACCATCGTTTTGAGTGTGAGTGCTGTTTTTCCGAAGGATAAGACCAAAAGATATATTCAACATTTAGAACAGCCGTCATATACAGCTTGCGAAAAATGTTGCGGCAATGAGCTTTGCACCCATCTGCCGATAATAAAAATCAATACAAACGGTGTTGTAATTCCTGGTTTACCGCAAAGAAACGAAGAAACTAATCAGGTTGAATACACTTTGGCGGAAGACGGAAGTGACACTATTGCCGCCACAACTGATATTATCGACAGAGATGGCAACAACCACTTATCGGATAAATCAACTCTCAGCAGCGATATAAGAATCAGAATAAGGGGAAATTCATCACGCCACTTTGATAAAAAGCCGTATCTGATCGAGCTTGTCAATCCAGACGGAACTAACAACGATCAAGAGGTTATGGGAATGGCGGCTCATCACGAATGGGCATTGCACGGTCCGTTTCTTGACAAAACTCTTATACGCAATTATATGTGGTACAGCATCGCAGGACAAATTATGGATTACGCACCGAATGTGCGTTTTTGTGAGCTGATTCTTAATGGTGAATATCAAGGCCTTTATCTTATGACCGAAACGATAACCGCAGGCAAAGAGGGGAATAGGCTTACTTTATCTACTACAGAAAAGGGTAACACATTTTCGGGATATGTTTTGAGGCATGACCGTGGCAGTTCAAATGACATTAAAAACATTGAACCGCTCAGTATTTATACTTTCAGAACAGATAAGAAAATCAACATCGTTTATCCGGGAGCGGCTAATTTAACAGATGAGCTTGCAAGAAATATAGAGCTTGAATTTTCCGCTTTTGAAAAAGCCCTCCATTCATACGATTTCGACGACATTGAGGGATATAAGGGCAACATTGATATAAATTCGTTCATCGACTATTTTATTATAAACGAAGTATCGTTAAATCGAGATGCAGGATTGTATTCAACATATATCTATAAGGACATTGACCGCAAATATAAAATGTGCGTGTGGGATTTTAATAACTCCTTGGATAATTATGAGGAAACACGAAATTCCACTGCGGGATTCGCTCTCTTTGGTACGCTTTGGTTTAATCGCATTATTCAAGACAAGGATTTTACAAAGGCGATTATCAAGCGCTACAGGGAGCTTCGCAAAACATATTTATCCGAAGAATATTTAAACGAATTTATTGATGAAACAATCGAGTGGCTCGGACCTGCCGTTGACCGCAACTTTGAAAAATGGGGTTACTCATTTGATGAAAGCAGCGACAGGCTCATACCGCATGAGCGAAATCCGAGAAGCTATGACCAAGCGGTTGAGCAAATGCGTAATTGCTTGAAAAAACGCCTTGTCTGGATGGATAAGAACATCGAAAGCTTGAAGCAATATTCTGCGGCATCCAAAACCCACGAATCACACGAAGCACATGAGCAATAAAAAGGGGGAACAGATATGAAAAAATTTATAATAACCGTTATATCTATTTTATTAGTTGTTTTATCGGTTAACTATATCTATTTTCATATGGGTGTGTATATTCCTTCTTTGCAAAGCTCCGAGATATCTGTAAAAGCAAAAACCGAGGGTAAACAGATATTGCTTAATGAAGACGGAAAATTTGAACCGTTCGAGATAAAGGGCGTTGACTTAGGCTCAGGTTACCCTGGTGAGTGGTCAACTGATTTTAATATTGATAAGGATACCTATCTCCGATGGTTCAAGATGATGCAGGAGATGGGTGTAAACACCGTAAGAATATACACGATCCAATCACAGCCATTCTATGAAGCTTTTTACGAATATAACAAGGACCGTGAAAATCCACTTTACCTTTTGCACGGCGTTTGGGTAAATGACCATGTAATGAATTCATATAAGGATGCATATCATAAGGATTTTTACGACACATTTTTGTCCGACTGCAAGGTTATGGTTGATGTTATCCATGGTAACCGAAAAATCAACCTCGGAAGGCTGTCAAGTGCAGGTCACGGCAGTTATTTAAAGGATATTTCGCCTTGGGTTATCGGATATATTTTGGGCGTTGAATGGGAGGATCTTGTTGTTGCTTATACAAATGATAAGTACAAGGATGACGAAGCTGTTTTAAATTACTGCGGTCGATATTTCTATACAGCTCAAAACGCCACGGCATTTGAAGCTATGCTTACAAGGGTTGCCGATAAGGTGACTGAGTATGAAACCAAACGCTATGCCGAGCAAAGGATGATTGCTTTTGCAAACTGGCCGACAACCGATCCTTTCGATTATCCTACGATTGATAAAAATGTTATCAAAAAATGTGCAGCCGTAGATGTTGAGAACATTTTGTCAACCGAAAGCTATCTCTCCGGCCATTTTGCTTCATACCATGTTTACCCATACTTTCCCGATTATTTAACTTATGTTGCCGATTGGACACAATACGGCTTAAATGAAAATGACTATATAGACGAAAAGGGTAGACTCAATACTTATTACGCTTATCTCTCAATGCTTGTTAATCATCACAGCATCCCTGTTATCATATCCGAGTTCGGCATACCGACATCAAGAGCGATGGCACATATTGATGTCAATACAGGGCGCAATCAAGGCGCTATGAGCGAGGCGGAGCAGGGTGAAGCGCTTGTGCAATGCTATACCGATATTAAAGCGGCAGGTTGTGCAGGCTCTTGCATATTCTCATGGCAGGACGAATGGTTCAAAAGAACTTGGAACACTCTTTATTCTGTTGATTTGAAGCGTAACCCTTATTGGTCTGATTATCAGACAAATGAGCAATTTTTCGGAATACTCACATTCGATCCAGGTGAAGAAAAATCAACATGCTATGTTGACGGTGATATTTCCGAATGGACAGATGATGATATTGTAAGTAAAAATCACAATATGTCTGTATCAATCAAGTATGATGAGAAATTTATCTATTTTCTTGTTCATAAGAAAGGGCTCGATTTTGAAAACGATACCCTTTATTTGCCGATTGACACCACGCAAAAAACAGGCAGCAATTATTGCAAAAACTTCGGTTTGAAATTTGATAGAGCGGCTGATTTTCTGCTCATCTTAAACGGCACATCAAACAGCAGAGTAATGGTTCAGGAGCGATATGAGGCATTGCGTTCAACATATTCCTTTGAAGCGTATAAGTTCAATACATACGAAGCTGAGCATATTCCGGATAAATCATCGCCCCGTTTCAAGAATATCGATTTGATTTTGCATAAAAAGGCAGTAACAACTGCAAGGAGTGATGAGGTTTTGGCCCTTACTTTCAGAACAGGTAATTTGGTTTACGGC
>CAYQRS010000042.1:0-11342 GCA_964419825.1 uncultured Eubacteriales bacterium | reverse complement strand
AGCTTACAGTTAAAAAAGACCTTTCACAGCCCGGTCAGTTCGCTTGCGAAGAGCGTGTAGCTGTTGTCGGCGCAAAGGGCAGCTTCCCCGCTGTTTCAATTCTTGGTCCTGTTCGTTCGGCAACTCAGGTTGAGGTTTCCGCTTCCGATGCTCGTTCAATCGGCGTTGTTGCTCCCGTTCGTGAGAGCGGCGATGTTAAGGAAAGCGGCGGCTGCAAGCTTGTCGGTCCTAAAGGCGAGGTCGAAATCAGCGAGGGTGTTATCGTTGCAAAGCGCCACATCCACGCAACACCCGCCGATGCTGAAAAGTATGGCGTTGAGGATAAGCAGGTTGTAAGCGTTAAGGTTGAGTCGGATGGCAGATCGCTTGTTTTCGGCGATGTTGTTGTTCGTGTTAACCCGAACTTCGCTCTTGCTATGCACATCGATACCGATGAGTCGAATGCAGCTTTCTGCAAACCCGGCATGATGGGCGACATTATCACAGACTGATTTTTAATCACTTGAGCGGCAGGAAACTGCCGCTTTTTTATTTTTTTGAAAAAATTTTTAAAAAAGGCTTTACTTTAGCGTGCTAATGTGGTAATATGCTAACATAATAAACGAGAGGATGTTTTTGTTATGAAAAAACTGTTAGCACTTTTTATGGCACTCGCAATGGTTTTCTGCTTTGCGGCTTGCGGTGAAAGCTCAAACGCAGATGATGTTCAAAAAACAGATCTTGAAACAATCGTTGAAAACGGCAAGCTTGTTATTGGTATTACCGATTTCGACCCGATGGATTATAAAGATGCAAACGGCGAATGGATTGGCTTCGATGCTGACCTTGCAAGAGCTGTTTGTGAAAAGCTCGGTGTTGAGGCTCAGTTCAAGGTTATCACCTGGGGTCAAAAAGAAAATGAACTCAACACAAAATCAATCGATGCAATTTGGAATGGCATGACAATTACCGATGCAATCAAGAATGTTGCCGATGTTTCCGATGCTTATATGACAAACTATCAGGTAATCGTCGTTAAGGATGCCGAAGCTTACGATTCAATCGAATCCCTTGCAGGCAAGAGGATTGTTGCTGAACAGGGCTCGGCAGGTGAGGCAGCTATCAAGGCTGATGCAGCTCTCTCAAAGGGCTATAAGCCTGTTGAAGCTCAGGCAGATGCTTTGCTTCAGGTTCAGAGCGGTCAGGCTCAGGCTTGCGTTATCGACTATGTTATGGCAGGTTCAATGCTTGTTGAGGGCAAAACCTACAGCAACCTCTCAATCATAAGCGGCGTTAAGCTTGGCGACAGCGAATCCTACGGCATCGCTTTCAGAAAAGGCTCAGATGTTACTGCGGCTGTCAACAAGGCTCTTGATGAGCTTGCCGCTGACGGCACAGTTAAAACAATCGCCGAGAAATACGGTCTTGAGGATAGCATTATCGTAGATTAAAAAACAATTTGAATACGGTCAATTTAGGGTAAAGGTGCAACGCCTTTGCCCTATGTTGCTGTTACAAGAAAGGATGAAAAAATGAACGCAACATTTTGGACTGTTACGGTTGATTTGTTTGTTAACGGATTTTTACCGACCTTGAAAATCTTTGCAATCACGCTTGTGTTTGCGTTACCCCTCGGTCTTATCATCAGCTTCGGCTCAAGGAGTAAGTTCAAGCCCCTGCGCTGGC
Organism: uncultured Eubacteriales bacterium; assembly: GCA_964419825.1. Lineage (GTDB taxonomy): Bacteria > Bacillota > Clostridia > Oscillospirales > Acutalibacteraceae > UBA8612. The sequence continues at coordinate 9,677 of CAYQRS010000042.1, read as the reverse complement.
TCGTGAGAACAGTTGTCTGGATCGTTCGCGGAACGCCGCTGATGCTTCAGTTGATAATCTTTTACTATGGTCCCGGTCTGCTGACGAACGGCGAATTTATGCTCGCCTGTGAGCCTGCGGTTTATTTGACATTTTCGTTCAACTATGCCTGCTATTTTTCCGAGATATTCAGGGGCGGAATTGAATCCGTGCCTGCAGGTCAGTATGAGGCTTGCAAGGTTCTCGGTATGACAAAATCGCAGACATTTTTCAGAGTTATTCTTATGCAGGTCATTAAGAATGTTGTTCCGCCAATCAGCAATGAGGTCATCACTCTCGTTAAAGATACTTCACTTGCAAGAATTATTACATATTACGAAATCATCTTCGTTGCCGAGAGCTATATCAGAGGCAGCGGATTGCTCTGGCCGCTGATTTATTCGGGTGCATTTTACCTTGTTGCAAGCGGCTTGCTCACAATTCTTTTCAACAAAATCGAAAAGAAGCTCGATTATTATAAGGTGTGAGGTGAGAATTTATGGCTATACTTGAAGTTACCAATTTGAAAAAGAATTTCGGCAAGCTCGAGGTTCTCAAGGATATAAGCTTCAGCCTTGAAGAGGGTGAGGTGCTTTCGATTATCGGTTCATCGGGCAGCGGCAAAACAACACTGCTGCGCTGTATCAACTCGTTGGAAACCGCAACCGACGGCAAAATCGTTGCAGACGGCAGCGTCATCTTCGACGGCGGCTCGACCGAAAAGCTGACGAAGGAGGAAATCCGCCGCAATCAGCTTAATGTTGGGCTTGTGTTTCAGCAGTTCCATCTCTTTCCGCAGTATACCGTTCTCGAAAATGTTACCCTCGCAATGAAATTGCAGGCGAAGGAACGCCCTGATTGGAAGAAAAACAAGAAGCTGATTTTGGCTCAAATCGATGCAACCGCAAAGGATTTCATCGCCAAGGTCAATCTTTCAGATAAGCTTGATTATTATCCGTGCCAGCTTTCAGGCGGTCAGCAGCAGCGTGTTGCAATCGCAAGGGCATTGGCTCTCAACCCGAAAATTCTCTTTTTCGATGAGCCGACCTCGGCGCTCGACCCTGAGCTTACAATGGAGGTTCTCAGCGTAATCAAAGGGCTGAAGAAATTGGGCAGCACAATGGTTGTTGTAACTCACGAAATGGAGTTTGCTCAGAATGTTTCCGATAAGGTCATCTTTATGGCAGACGGTGTTATCGAGGAGCAGGGAACACCCGATGAAGTCTTTTTGAACCCGAAATCGGAGCGCACAAAGGCTTTCTTGAACAGAAAAGCCGAATAAAACAAAAATATAAATTTATTGCACACTCACCCTCGTGTTCAGCACAGAATGTGTTGAAACACCTCGGTAGTGTGCTTTTTTCGTTAACGGCGGCTGAGGTGAAAATTATTCCAAAATCGAACAAAAAGGCAAAAATAAAGTAAAAAACTTTACATTTGGCTGAAAAATACCCTTGACAAGCTCTTGAAAATGCTGTATAATCCTAAATTACCATTAAAATGGAAATGTAGTGACTTTTGCAAATTTGGTAAAAAAATATTGGTCAAATCGCACAAAAAGTCATCAAAAACCCGTTTAATTTTCTCAACCGATTATTATAGAAGAAATGGAGTGGATTAAGCCTATGGCAAAAGCAGCCAAGATGGTCGAGCACGGCAAAATCAAAAGATTGAGCTACAGCAGGATCAATGAGGTTATGGAAATGCCCAACTTTATCGAGATCCAGAAGAATTCTTATCAATGGTTCCTCGAAAAAGGACTTCGTGAGGTTTTCCGTGACATCGATGAAATCACCGATTACACAGGTAACCTCGTCCTCACCTTCATCGATTTCAAGATGGAGGATAAGCCCAAGTACACCATCAAGGAGTGCAAGGAGCGTGACGCTACCTATTCGGCACCGATGCGTGTAACAGCTCGCCTTTATAACAAAGAAACCGGCGAAATCAAAGAGAATGAGGTCTATATGGGTGACTTCCCCATAATGACCGAAAGCGGCACATTTGTTATCAACGGCGCAGAGCGTGTTATTGTTTCACAGCTTGTTCGTTCGCCTGGTGTCTATTTCGACATTGACCACGATAAGGTCGGTAAGGAGCTTTACAAGGCTCAGATTATCCCGAACCGTGGTGCATGGCTCGAATTTGAAACAGACCAAAACGATCTGTCCTATGTTCGTATCGACAAGAACAGAAAAATCTTTATCACAACCTTCATCCGTGCGCTCTTCTGCGGCACAGAGCTTGGCTACGGCACTAATGAGGATATTATCGACCTTTTCGGCGACGATATCCGTATCAACGCCACTCTCGAAAAGGATGAGAAGAAAAACGCCGAGGAAGCATTGCTTGAGGTTTACCGCAAGCTTCGTCCCGGTGAGCCTCCGACCATTGAAACAGCTCAGTCGCAGTTGGATGCTCTTTTCTTCGATCCGCACCGTTACGATCTCTCTCGTGTAGGTCGTTATAAGTACAACAAGAAGCTTGCCATTTCCGACAGAATTTCGGGCTGTGTTGCCGCCGATATGATTATCAGCGAGGCTACAGGCGAAATTCTCTGTGAGGCAGGTGAGCTTATCACCGCTGAGAAGGCTTACGAAATCGAGCAGGCTGGTGTACGCAAGGTTTATGTTGACCTTGACGGTAAGCCCGTTTGCGTTATCTCAAACGCAATGGTTGACATCGGCACTTACTTCCCGCAGTTCAGCAAGGAACAGCTTGATGAAGCCGCAATCAACGAGAAGGTTTATTTCCCCGCTCTCAAGGAGATTATCGATGCCGCAGAGGTTAATGGCTGGAACGATGAGGAAATCCTCGCTCAGCTTGCCGCAAACTGCGACACTCTTATTCCCAAAACAATCATCCGTGATGATATTTTCGCTTCAATCAGCTACCTCAACTGCCTTGCCAACGGCATCGGCACAAAGGACGACATCGACCACCTCGGTAACCGCCGCATCCGTTGCGTAGGCGAGCTGCTTCAGAACCAGTTCAGAATCGGCTTCACCCGTATGGAAAGAGTTGTCCGTGAGCGTATGACAATTCAGGCTCAGGATAGCGAGAAGATGACTCCTCAGGCTCTCATCAGCATCCGTCCCGTTGTTGCCGCAATCAAGGAATTCTTCGGTTCATCACCGCTTTCACAGTTCATGGATCAGACCAACCCCCTTGCCGAGCTTACTCATAAGCGCCGTCTCTCGGCTCTCGGCCCCGGCGGTCTTTCCCGTGACCGTGCAGGCTTCGAGGTTCGTGACGTTCACTATAGCCACTACGGTCGTATGTGCCCCATCGAAACTCCTGAAGGTCCTAACATCGGTCTTATCTCTTACCTTGCAACCTTTGCAAGAATCAACGAATACGGCTTTGTCGAAGCTCCTTACCGCAAGGTCGATAAGGAAACAGGCATTGTTTCCGATGAAGTTGTTTATATGACAGCCGATGTTGAAGATAACTACATCGTTGCTCAGGCTAACGAACCGCTTGATGAAAACAACCGCTTCAAGAACCCGAGAGTTAACGCCCGTCACCGTGATGAGTTCCTCGATATTGAAATCGATAAGGTTGACTATATGGACGTTTCGCCCAAGATGGTTGTTTCGGTTGCTACGGCAATGATTCCCTTCCTCGAAAACGACGACGCAAACCGTGCATTGATGGGTTCAAACATGCAGCGTCAGGCAGTTCCGCTTCTTAAAACTGATGCTCCCATCGTTGCAACTGGTATGGAATATAAGGCAGCAGTCGATTCGGGCGTTGCGGTTATCGCAAAGCACGCAGGTACTGTTACCTATGTAAGCGCAGACAGAGTTGAAATCCTCACCGATGACGGCGATGTTGACACCTATGAGCTTGTTAAGTTCCAGCGCTCCAACCAAGGCACCTGCATCAACCAGCGCCCCGTTGTTAAGTCGGGTCAGCACGTTGATTACAGAGAAGTTATTGCAGACGGTCCTGCAACAGACCTCGGTGAAATCTCCCTCGGTAAGAATGCCCTCATCGGCTTCATGACTTGGGAAGGCTACAACTACGAGGATGCTGTTCTTATTAACGAAAAGCTCGTTCGTGACGATGTTTATACATCGATTCATATTGAAAAATACGAGCTTGAATCCCGTGATACAAAGCTCGGTCCGGAGGATATTACAAGAGATATTCCCAATGTTGGTGACGATGCTCTTAAAGACCTCGATGAAGAGGGTATCATCCGTGTCGGTGCAGAGGTTCATTCAGGCGATATTCTTGTCGGTAAGGTTACACCCAAGGGTGAAACCGAGCTTACTGCCGAGGAAAGACTCCTTCGTGCAATCTTCGGCGAAAAGGCAAGAGAGGTTCGTGACACTTCTCTTCGTGTTCCTCACGGCGAATACGGCATCGTTGTTGATGTTGAAGTATTCACAAGAGAGAACAGCGATGAACTCAGCCCCGGCGTTAACAAGGTCGTTCGCTGCTACATCGCTCAGAAGCGTAAGCTTTCAGTCGGCGATAAGATGGCAGGTCGCCACGGTAACAAGGGTGTTGTTTCCCGTATTCTTCCGCAGGAGGATATGCCCTTCCTGCCCGACGGTACTCCGCTTGATATTGTTCTTAACCCCCTCGGCGTTCCCAGCCGTATGAACATCGGTCAGGTTCTTGAGGTTCACCTCGGCTTTGCCGCAAGACATCTCGGCGTTAAGGTTATGACTCCCGTATTCGACGGCGCAGACGAAACCGACATCGTTGAAGCATTCAAGATGGCAAACAAAAAGCTCATGGACGATGCAAGAGAAAAGGCACTCGCCAAGGGCGAAGAATTCGATGAAACAAAGGTATTCCAGCTTCGTGATGACTGTAAGTCAATCCTTACAGACGGCAGAACGGGCAGAAAGTTCGATAACCCCGTAACTGTCGGCATCATGTACTACCTCAAGCTGTTACACCTTGTTGACGATAAGATCCATGCCCGTTCAACAGGTCCTTACTCACTCATCACTCAGCAGCCCCTCGGCGGTAAAGCTCAGTTCGGCGGTCAGCGTTTTGGTGAGATGGAAGTTTGGGCACTTGAAGCTTACGGTGCAGCTTACACTCTTCAGGAAATTCTTACCGTTAAATCCGACGATGTTGTCGGTCGTGTTAACACATATAAAGCAATCGTTAAGGGTCTTAATGTTCCGAAGCCCGGCGTTCCCGAATCGTTCAAGGTTCTTATTAAGGAGCTTCAGTCACTCGGTCTTGATGTTAAGGTTCTTGACGGCAACAGCAATGAGATTGACCTTCGTCAGTCATTCGATGATGACGATGTCGGACTCCACATCATTGATAATGAGGCTTTCTCAACAGTTAATGATGCAGGCAATGCACAAGGTTACTCACAGGAAGGCGAGAGTATATTTGAAGACGGCGCTGCCGATGATTTTGACGGCGAATGGGACGACATTGAGCCCACCGCTGAAGATTTATCAGACGCTGACTATGAATAATAACCGTTCTTCAAAATTCTAAAGAAAGAGGTCGTTTTATGGATAACAAAACAAATGAAATCACCTTTGAATCTATACAAATCGGTCTTGCCTCTCCCGAAAAAATCAGAGAATGGTCTTACGGCGAGGTTAAGAAACCCGAAACTATAAACTACAGAACTCTTAAACCCGAAAGAGACGGTCTTTTCTGCGAGCGTATTTTCGGTCCAATGAAGGACTGGGAATGTTACTGCGGCAAATACAAAAGAATCCGCTACAAGGGCAAGGTTTGTGAACGCTGCGGAGTTGAGGTTACAAGATCAAAGGTACGCCGTGAACGCATGGGCAGCATTGAGCTTGCCGCTCCTGTTTCACATATCTGGTACTTCAAGGGTATCCCCTCAAGAATGGGCTTGATGCTTGACATCAGCCCCAAGAACCTTGAAAAAGTCCTTTATTTTGCAATGTATATCGTTATCGATCCGGGTATCACTCCTCTTGCAAAATATCAAATCCTTTCGGAAACCGATTATAACGATTGGCGTGAAAAGTACGGCGACAATTTCCGTGCGGGAATGGGCGCTGAGGCTATTAAAGAGCTTCTTGCTGAAATCGATATCGATGAGCTTCACGCTCAGCTTCGTGATGAGCTTGCAAAGGCAAGCGGTCAGAAGAAGGCAAGAATCCTCAAACGCCTTGAGGTTGTTGATGCATTTAAGCAGTCAGGCAACCGCCCCGAATGGATGATCCTCGATGTCATCCCCGTAATTCCGCCCGATATTCGTCCGATGGTTCAGCTTGACGGCGGCAGATTCGCCACATCTGACCTCAATGACCTTTATCGCAGAGTTATCAACCGCAACAACCGCCTTAAAAAGCTCCTTGAGCTTGGCGCTCCCGATATTATCGTTCGCAACGAAAAGAGAATGCTTCAGGAGGCTGTCGATGCTCTTATCGATAACGGTCGCCGTGGCAGACCTGTTACAGGTCCGAGCAACCGTCCGCTGAAATCTCTTTCCGATATGCTCAAGGGTAAGCAGGGTCGCTTCCGTCAGAACCTTCTCGGTAAGCGTGTTGACTATTCAGGCCGTTCCGTTATCGTTGTCGGTCCTGAGCTTAAGATTTACCAGTGCGGTCTTCCCAAGGAAATGGCACTTGAGCTCTTCAAGCCCTTTGTTATGAAGCGCCTTTTCGAAACAAAGGTTGCACTTAACATCAAAACCGCAAGAAAAATGGTTGAGCACGCAAGCCCCGAGGTTTGGGACGCTCTTGAGGTTGTAATCAAGGATCAGCCCGTTATGCTTAACCGTGCGCCTACACTTCACAGACTCGGTATTCAGGCTTTCGAGCCCGTTCTTGTTGAGGGCAGAGCAATCAAGCTCCATCCCCTCGTCTGTACAGCTTTCAACGCCGACTTCGACGGCGACCAGATGGCTGTTCACGTACCGCTTTCGGCAGAGGCTCAGGCAGAGGCTCGCTTCCTTATGCTTGCCGCCAACAACTTGCTCAAGCCGTCAGACGGTAAGCCGGTTGCCGTTCCCACACAGGATATGGTTCTCGGCTCATACTATATGACTCTTGTTAAGAAGCACGATAAAGGTCACGGCAAGGTATTCCGTGATGTTAACGAGGCTATGATGGCTTACGATGAGGGCGACATCACTCTCCACGCAATCATCAAGATTCGTATGACAAAAGAGGTTGACGGCAAGGTTTACTCAAAGTTCCTTCAGACAACACTCGGTCGTGTTATCTTCAATGATCCCATTCCGCAGGATTTGGGCTGGGTTGACCGCTCAAACCCCGATAATATGTTTAAGCTTGAATTCGGTGACATCAGCGATGTTGATTTCGAAGCAATCAAGGATGACGATAAGGCATTCAAAGAAGCTGTAAGCATGGTTGCAAAGAAGAAGAACATCGGTAAGGTTATCGAGCAGTGCATTAAGGTTCACGGCACAGCCGTAACCGCAGAGGTTCTCGATAAAATCAAAGCACAGGGTTACAAGTATTCAACAACTTCGGGTCTTACGGTTTCCGTTTTCGATGCTACGATTCCGCAGGAGAAAGCAGAATACCTTGCAGATGCCGAAGCTGCAATCGATAAGATCAACAAGAAGTACAGAAAGGGTCTTATCAGTAACGAGAAGCGTTCAAAGGACGTTATCGAAACCTGGGAAATCTGTACAAACCGTGTTGCCAAGGCTCTTAAAGAGGGCTTCGACCCGTACAACCCCATCAATATGATGCTGGATTCAGGTGCTCGTGGTAACGATTCACAGCTTCGTCAGCTCGCAGGTATGCGTGGTCTTATCGCTAACACAGCAGGTAAGACAATCGAAATCCCGATTCGTGCAAACTACAGAGAAGGTCTGAATATTCTTGAATACTTCATTTCTTCGCGTGGTGCTCGTAAAGGTCTTGCTGATACCGCTTTGCGTACCGCTGACTCAGGTTACCTTACCCGCCGCCTTGTTGACGTTTCTCAGGATGTTATCATCCATTCCGAGGATTGCCATTGCCACGACGGTGTTTATGTTTACGATATCGATGACGGTCACAGAGTTATCGAGGATCTCTCCGAGCGTCTGACAGGCAGATACCTGCTTGAAGATCTTGTTGATGAAGCCACAGGCGAGCTTATTATGAGCTGCGACAAGATGATGGACGATAACGAGGCTAAGACCGTTGCCGATTATGTCCGTTCACACGCTCCCGAGGGCGAAAGACCGCAAATCAAGATTCGTTCGCTCCTCACCTGTGAGGCTGAGCACGGCGTTTGTATCAAGTGCTACGGCTCTAACCTTGCAACAGGTGCTCCCGTTACAGTCGGTGAGGCTGTCGGTATCATCGCTGCACAGTCAATCGGTGAGCCCGGTACACAGCTTACAATGAGAACGTTCCACACAGGTGGTGTTGCTTCTCAGGCAGATATTACACAGGGTCTTCCCAGAGTTGAAGAGCTGTTTGAAGCCCGTAAGCCCAAGACTCTCGCAATCATCAGCGAAATCAGCGGTACTGTTTCACTCCAGAAGATCAAGAACAGCCAGTATGTTGTTGTTAAGAACGAGGAAACAGGCGAGGAACGCAGCTACCTCATCACTTACGGCCTGCGTATCTGCGTTGAAGACGGTCAGCATATCGAAAAGGGTGCGGATATTACAGAGGGTTCACGCAATCCCCACGATATTCTCGCTGTCCTCGGTGTTGAGGCTGTTCACGATTACCTTATCCGTGAAGTTCAGCGCACATACCGTATGCAGGGTGTTGATATCAACGATAAGCATATCGAGGTTATCGTTCGCCAGATGATGAGAAAGACAAGAGTTGTTGACGAAGGCGATACCGATTTGCTGCCCGGCTCAACTGTTGATGCTTACGAAATCAACGAGGCTAACGCCAAGATTCGCCGCCATGAGCAGGAGACAGGCGAAAAGCTTCGTGAAGCAACAGGCACAACAATGCTCCTCGGTATCACCAAGGCATCTCTCGCAACAGATTCGTTTATGTCTGCAGCATCGTTCCAGGAAACAACCCGTGTCCTTACCGATGCAGCAATTAAGGGCAAAACCGACCGCCTCATGGGTCTTAAAGAAAATGTTATCATCGGTAAGCTTCTTCCCTCAGGTACAGGTATGAAGTGCTACAGCGATGTTAAGATTTATCCGACAGGCAAGGATGAGGACGAGCAGATCGACTTAGGCGAAACTGACTAAATTATTTCTTTAAATTTTGTTAAAACTGTTGACAAGAAGCCAACAATAGTGTTAAAATAACAAAGTATGTTAAGTTGAAAAAGTCTGTAAGTCGGTTCTCACAAAGAGGGCCGACTTACGCTGGACTTTTTTATAGAAATTCCACAAGAAAGGAGATGCCAGCACTTGCCAACCTTTAACCAGCTTGTTCGCAACGGTAGAGAATCAATCGCAAAGAAGCCGAAGGCTCCCGCTCTTCTCAAGGGTCTCAACTCAAAGAAGAATGTTGTTACCGATCACGATTCTCCTCAAAAGAGAGGCGTTTGCACAGCAGTTAAGACTGCTACACCCAAGAAGCCCAACTCAGCTCTTCGTAAAATTGCCAGAGTTCGTCTTACAAACGGAATCGAAGTTTCAGCTTACATTCCCGGTGTAGGTCATAACCTGCAGGAGCACAGCGTTGTTCTTATCCGTGGCGGCCGTGTAAAGGACCTTCCCGGTGTTCGTTACCATATCGTTCGTGGTACAC
>CAYQRS010000041.1:0-11417 GCA_964419825.1 uncultured Eubacteriales bacterium | reverse complement strand
CGGCAATATACATCAGCGGAAAATTCGGCTGAAAAAGCCACCCTGCGAAGCAACATTATCACTATAGCTTACGGCGGAAATCTCGCCGTCAACGGCAAGCTCGCCCACCTCGGTGCTGAAGCGATTAATGTGCAGGGATGTGCCGTGAATTGTCAGCTCACCCAAATCCGTATAAGCAACAACGGTATTTTCATCAAAGCTGTCAACATCTTTAACGCCTGAAACCGTCAAATGCTTCCTATCCTCCAGAATAAGGTTGTTTGAAACAGCGTTCTCCATATAACTATCCCCTTTCGGTTAATTATATGGCAGTCAAAGATGAACTATGACAGTTGTTTGAACATCAATGCGGCATTCTCCTTGGTTGCGTGCTCGCTGACGTTGAGAACCTGATATTTTGTCAAATTTGAACCCATTTGTATTTCAATAACATCGCCGACCTTGACATCGAGCGATGCTCTTGCGATTTTGCCGTTAACGGTAACATGCTTTGCATCACAAACCTCATTGGCAACAGTGCGCCTTTTGATGATGCGTGAAACTTTAAGATACTTATCTAATCTCATTTTTACTCCTTTAAAAAATAGGGGCTGTCCACAGCGGACAGCCCCGAAGAATTATTTTGCGGCGTTCTTGAATGCTGCGCCTGCCTTGAATGCAGGAGCCTTGCAAGCGGGAACTGTCATTGTTTCGCCTGTTCTGGGGTTGCGAGCCTGCTTCTCTGCACGCTCACGAAGCTCGAATGTACCAAAGCCGATAAGCTGAACCTTATCGCCGCCTGCTACAGTGCTTGTGATTGTTTCGAGAGTTGCATTGATAGCCTTCTCTGCGTCTTTCTTTGAAATGCCTGATTTTTCAGCGACAGCGCTGATGAGTTCATTTTTGTTCATTTGAATAAACCTCCGATAAATAATGTTTTGTATATATAATACTTATAGCGTATTATTACCGTTTTAAGAGTTGCTGTGCTTTTTCGCCTCATCCCAAAGCTTGTCCAGCTCTTCGAGAGTTGAATTTTTCATATCGATACCGTTCTTTTCGGCGAGCTGTTCAACGATTGAGAAACGGTTGAAGAATTTATCCGTTGCGGCGGTCAACGCCTCCTCGGCATCAACATCGATGAAGCGTGAAACATTGACTGCAGAAAAGAGAACATCGCCCATTTCGTCAAGACAAGCGGCATCATCAGCGGCGGCAACAGCCTCACGCAGTTCCACAATCTCTTCTTCAAGCTTATCTAATGCGCCGTTAATATCAGCCCAATCGAAGCCTGCTTTTTTTGCCTTCTTCTGAATTTTTGTGCTACGCATAAGCGCCGGCAGTTCACGGGGAACAGCCTGCATTGCCTGAGTTGTTGTTTTTTGCCCCTTTGTGCGGCGTTTAATATCGTCCCAATTTGTTAAGACATCATCAACGCCATTGACATTGACTTCGCCGAAAACATGGGGATGACGCTCGATGAGCTTTTTGCAAATTCCGTCACAAACCTCATCAATGCCAAAGGTATTTTTCTCGGCTTCGATTTGCGCATGGAATGCAACCTGAAGCATCAAATCACCAAGCTCCTCGCAAAGGAGAACCTTATCGTCTTTATTGATTGCTTCAATAACCTCATAAGTTTCTTCGATGAGGTCTTTTTTTGATTGTCAGATGCGTCTGAACAGCATCCCAAGGGCAACCGCCCTCACCACGCAAGGCGGCGACAATTTTGATAAGGTCATCAAAGTTATAGCTTGATTTGAATTCAAAATTTTTAACCATAAATCATCAACCTTTCGCCAAAAGAGCAAACCTTACTTATTCTAACCTATCAAGTCATATTTTTCAAGTACTTTTGCAATATTTTTACCTTTTGGCAACATAATTATGTCGTCTTTTGAAATTCCCTTGACAATTAAGAGACTTACTGCGTAAACGACCACGGCTACGGCAATACCTGCAAGGGTTGCGAAATTATATCCGTTCAATCTGCTTGAAGCATCGCCAAAGGTCAAAATATTGCTCAAAACAACCTGAGTTGAGTAGGCGGCAAAGCTTGAAAGCACGGCACAGCCCATTGGCTTGAGCACAGCGGAAACAATATCGATATTGCATTTTGAAATCTTGATCGTTGCGGCAACATTGAGAATTGTTATTGTCAAATAGCAAACGATTGTACCGATAGTTGCGCCATAGATATTGAACTTCGGTATGCCGACAAAGATGAAATTGAACACAATTTTGATAACCGCACCGATTGCGACGGTTTTTGCAGGAATATCTGCTCTGCCCATTGCCTGAAGAATGTTTGTAATCGGCGTGGAAAGGGCAAGGATAAAGGTTGCAACGCCGTAAATTGCAACGATTGGCGAAGAAATCGGAATCAGATTTTCCGCATTAGTTCCTGCATAAAGCATTGACATTATCGGTTTAGCCAAAACAGCAATACCGAAGCCCGCAGGCGCGGCAACAAGCATACAAATGCGGATAACAGAGTTGATTGTTGACTGAACCTCTTTTTTGTTATGCTTGGCTCTTGCGGCGGCAAGCGCAGGAATTGCACTGACACCAAGCGACATTGTCAACGAAGAAATGAGGTTCTTAAAATCAAGAGCGGAGAAATAACAGCCATAAAGATATGTACCGATATCTTTATCCAATGTTCCCGAGCCTTGCAGGGATTGGGCATAAACTGTTTTGAAATAATCAAGATTTTCCGCAACAGAATGAGCGAGCCTTGTGCGAATCGTGAAATTATCGATAAGGTTGGTTATATTCATTATCAAAGCGCTGATAACCATAGGTACAGCAATGGTTATCAACATTTTTGCAGTTTTCTCGCCGCTTTTCGGTCTGGGAGAATTGACAAGCATTGTTCTTGTGAAGGAATCACCACGAAGCTTATTGAAAACAATCATAAACAGCAGCGCAACTATTGTGCCGATTGTTATCGACAAGGCTGCACCAGCAGCGGCATAGGGATAAGTTGCACTCAAGGCTTCTGCCTGAGTTGCACAGGTTTTGCCGAAAACATCAAGGCCTTTTTCAAACCTGCCGATGCCGTAGTTCATAACGACTTTTGCAAAGGCAAGACCGAGAATGAGCTTACCCAAGGCTTCGATAACCTGCGAAATTGCAGTCGGAGTCATATTGCGCAGACCCTCGTAATAACCACGGTAGGTTGACATCAAGCAACAGAAGAAAATCGAGGGAGCGATTGCGAGAATACTCCAAAGGTTATCTTCACAGTTGCCGAGCTTAACATAAGGGAAAGCGATAAGCACCAAAAGCAGTGTGCCGACAACGCCGACAATCAAGAAGAGGCGCTGTGCGATACGGAAAATCATCCTTGCATCACGATAGTTGCCAATCGTGACATTTTCCGAAACCATTTTTGAAACGGCAACCGGCAAGCCTGCCATTGAGATAGCATAAATTGGCGTATAAATCTCGTAAGCGGAGCTGAAATATCCCCTGCCGACCTCGCCGAGCAAGGCGGTGAGCGGTATTTTGAATATTGCTCCGATAACCTTGACAATGAGCGTGGCAACAACAAGAATCATTGCGCCGTTGAGCATAGATTGACTTTTTATGGTTTTCTCTTGCTTCATACAATCACTTCCTGTAATTCTTTCTTAATCATTTATTGCCCAAAAACTCTCGCAAAAGCGAATCCTCGGGCACTGATGCGCTTGGTATTGCATTGAACGGAGTTAATGCTTTAATAATTTCGCCTGCTTTATATCTCCAAGGGCTTTCTTCTTTTACCGAAGAAAAAAGCGCAATCGCCTCATCCCTAAAAGCACAGGGCTCATAAGAATGAAAGGAATCGACCTGAATATCCGCACAGTATTTGTACGGTGCGAGATATTTCTGCTCACCCGAAAGCACATCGTTCCACATTTCAAGCGTGTTTTCGATTGGGCTGTTCCTGAACTGAAAATCCCTGATACTGCGGCGAATAAGCCTTATATCTCGCTTAGTTAAACAGACCTCATCTGCTGTTTTATATATGCGTGTCGAAACCGAAACATAGAGCCGAAGCATCGATTCAGCAGGCAGCTTTTCATAAACAATCGGATTAAGTGCGTGCAAGCCCTCGACAATCACAACATCGCCCTCATTGAGGATGAGCTCACGGTCATCATCGAACCTTACACCCAAATCGAAATCATACCTCGGTATAACACTGCGGCGGTTTGTGACAAGCTCAGCGAACACCTTGTTGAGCAAATCGAGATCAAGTGCGTAAACCGTTTCAAAATCAGGCTTACCGTTTTTATCGATTATCGCATCCTTGGCGTGACGGTAAAAATCATCGAGCGAAATTGTATAAGCCTTATGCCCCAAGTAGCCGAGCTTTTGCTGAATTTTCTTGGCTGTTGTTGTTTTGCCCGAAGAACTCGGTCCCGCAAGCAAAACCACCTCAATGCTCGGATTTTTGTTAATATGCTCAGCAATTTGAGCAATTAAATCATCATACCTCTGCTCTGCTCTGCAGATGAGCTTTTGCGCATCGGCTGAAGCCAAAGCGTTAATCTCCGAAAAGCGGTTAATAACATCCAACATACTCGTCCTCCAAAAATCAATACAAGTTATTGTATGCTGAATAAAACTCTGTTATACGCTTTTTCCGCTCAACCAGTTCCTCAAAACGGGAATTATATTCATAAGGATATTTAAAATTAAATATACGCTCAAGGTAATTATCATTCGGCGCTTTCAACTTCGTAACAGCACCTGCGCCGCAGGCGAGAACAGTATGGATCTCCTCCATCATATAAATATTATATCTGCTCTCCTTGTTCGGCAAGCACCAGCCGACATTTTCAAGGTTACCTACACAGCGGCTTTGGCGGTACATATAATAAGGAATATAGCCTGCATCTTGCAACGCTTTGTTGGAATAATCAATCATCTCACCTGCGGCAAGATCACGGTCAATGCGTGCATTTTCCTGCGTTACAAGGCGACTTGAGCGTTTAAGTGCAAGCGAATGAACGGTTATGTTTTCGGGCTTTAGCTCAATCGCTTTATCGACTGAGGAAACAAAGCCGCTCACATCGTCACCGGGCAGACCTGCAATCAAATCCATATTTATGCTTTCAAAGCCGACGGATCTTGCCAAATGATAGGCTTGGATGCAATCTTCAACGCTATGGTTGCGACCGATTTCTTTCAGCACGCTTTCGACAAAGGTTTGCGGATTGATGCTGATGCGGTCAACTCCGCTCTCTTTGAGCGCAAGCAGTTTTTCTTTTGTTATCGTATCCGCTCTGCCCGATTCAAAAGTAAACTCAGTACACCCACTCAAATCAAAGCTGTTTTTCACAGCATCAATCAGGAAAACGGATTGTTCGGGAGAAAGTATACCAGGTGTACCTCCACCGAAATAGACGGATTCAAGCTTCAAGCCATTGGCGGCGGCAATTTCGCCCGTGAGCTTAATCTCCTCGGCAAGCAAATCTATGTAAGGCAAGAGCTGTTTTTTTGCATTACTGCTACCAATCGAATGTGAAACAAAGGAGCAATAGCTGCAACGGCTCGGACAGAACGGAATTGAAACATAAAGACTGAACGAATTGGGCTTATTAGCCGCAAAAACATCCCTCTGCGCATTCGCAACAGCCGAAGCAAGCTTCGTCTTGCTCTCGCTGACGAGAAGATGCTTGCAAAAATAATCCTCAGCCTGTTCAACGCCCATTTCATCTATCAGCTTGTTCATAAGCTTTGAGGGGCGAACTCCCGTAAGCAAGCCCCACGCAGGCACATAATCCGTCAGCTCCGTAAAGCAGCGGAAAAGGCACAGCGCAAGAGTATATTCTGCCGATTCGTCACTGTATTCATCGAGAGTGAGGCTCTTTTCGCTCAAGCTCTTCTCCATTTTCACCCTTGCCGTGAGCGTTAAACCATCAAGCTGAGTAAAGCAATAATCACCGCTCGGCTCGCTGTATTCATAGCAAAGCTTAATCTCGCTGTTTGGCAAGAACATACGGCACAGGTTTTCAATTTCATAATGGAACTTGTGCCCGATAATATAAACTAACATCAAAGCTTCCTCATATATCTGTTTCTTTTTTGCTCAAAGCCAATCGTTGTGCTACGGTTATGTCCAGGATAAACGACATAATCTTCATCATATTCCTTGAGAGCTTTGAGCGAATTCATCATATCGTCAAAATTGCCGCCGAGAAAATCCGTTCTGCCGCAGGTAAGGCAGAAAAGAGTATCTCCGCTGAAAATAAGCTTATTCGCTTTATCGATAAAGCAGGATGAGCCTTCGGAATGACCCGGGGTATGCAAAACCTCGTATTCCGTTGAGCAGGCAGAAAATTTATCGCCGTTTTCAAAAACAACATCTGCCTCCAGATGCGGCAAATATCCGCTGAAATCACCAACCAAATTACGATCGGGATTATTAAGGCAGATTTCGTCTTTTTTGTGGATGCAAATCTTTGCCTGCGGATTTTTTTCTTTCAAGTCTGCACAGCCGTAAATATGGTCGAAATGACCGTGAGTTAAGAAAATATATTTCAGCTCATAGCCCAAAAGCGCATCATCGACCTCATCGCTCGGAACTCCAGGGTCAAACACAACTGCCTGCTTTGTTGCATCGTCGGTAACAACATAGCAGTTAGCCTGATATTCACCTAAAGGTAATGTTTTGATTTCCATTTCATTTCCTCCAAATATCCGTATCATACAGAATTGTTACAGGGCCGTCATTAACCAAGGAAACCTGCATATCAGCACCGAAAACTCCGTTTTCAACCCTTTTAACTCCGTTTTCTTTGAGCAGAGCTGAGAACCTTTCGTAAAGCTCATTGGCAAGCTGAGGGGCGGCGGAGGAGGTAAACGAAGGTCTGTTGCCCTTTTTCACATCTGCGCAAAGCGTGAACTGCGAAACAACCAAAATCTCGCCATCAACATCCAAAACGGATTTGTTCATCTTGCCATCCTCATCCTCGAAAACTCTGAGCTTTGCAACCTTTGCCGCCATAAGCTCCGCTTCGGCAAGGGTATCACCCTCGACAACGCCGAGCAAAATCATATATCCGCAACCGATTGCGCCGACAACCTCGCCGTCAACGCTGACAGAAGCGTTTTTAACTCTTTGAATAACTGCTTTCATTATTTTCTCTCAACTTTCAGTACACCGTCAATTTTTTCTATCTTTGCGATAACATTACGCAAATGCTCAATACCGTCAACAAAAATCGTGCAGGTCATAATGAACGTGCCATCCTTGAGCGAACGGGAATTAACGTTGCTAATAAGCACTCTGATACCGCTGAGCATAACAGAAATATCTGCCAAAAGACCGATTCGGTCGATGCCCGTGATAAGCAAGTTGGCGTTATATTCCTCTTTAACACCCTTATCCCAATAAGCATTGAGCCAACGGTAAGGCTCGGCACAATGCTCAATATCCTCGGGAACATTGGTGCAGTTGCGTGCATGAATTGAAACGCCGTGTCCCCTTGTGATGAAACCGATAATTTTATCACCAGGCAAGGGATTACAGCAATGAGCAAATTTGATAAGGCAGTTGTCGATACCCTCGACAACAACGCCGTCACTACTCTTGACACGCTTTTTCATTGTTTCGATCGGAGCAGAATTTTTCTGCTGTGAAACAATTTTTGAATATTCATCCTTAATTCTCGGCATAATCTTGCTGAGCAGGATTCCGCCATAGCCGATTGCCGCATAAAAATCATCAAGATTGTTGCAATTATGGCGTTCGGCAAGCTTGTTGAGGTAAGCGTTAAGCTCCTCCTCGGTAAAATGTATGCAGGCACGCCTGAACTCTTTTTCGAGCTGAGATTTGCCCTCTTCGATATTTTCTTCACGCTTTTCCTTCTTGAACCAAGAGCGGATTTTGTTGCGTGCTTCACTTGTTTTGACAATATTAAGCCAATCACGGCTCGGACCTTTTCCCGCTTGGGAAGATGTTATAATATCGACAATTTCGCCGTTTTTGACCTTATAATCGATCGGAACAATTCTGCCGTCAACCTTTGCGCCGACCATTCTGTTACCAACAGCCGAATGAATCGCATAGGCAAAATCGATTACCGTTGCACCGACAGGCAGATTTTTGACATCACCCTTCGGCGTGAAAACATAGACATCATCGGGAACAAGATCGGTTTTGATTGTTGTGACGATTTCATCAATACCCGTATCCTCGTCCTGACTTTCAAGAAGCTGTCTTACCCAAGTAAGGCGCTCATCAAAGCTCTTTTTGCTGCCTGACATATTGAGCTTATATTTCCAATGGGCAGCAACACCGTATTCGGCGGTGTGGTGCATTTCCCATGTTCTGATTTGAACCTCAAACGGTATACCCTCTTTGCTGATGACCGTTGTGTGCAGGGACTGGTACATATTCGGCTTCGGCGTGGAAATATAATCCTTAAATCTGCCGGGCAAGGGGCGGAACATATCGTGAACAACGCCGAGGCAGTTATAGCAATCAATTACTGTATCAACAATAATTCTGACTGCGTAAACATCGTAAATCTCACCGAAGTTTTTGTTTTGCATATACATTTTGCGGTATATGCCGTGAACGCTTTTGATTCTGCCGTCAACCTTGGCTTCAATTCCAGCTTCGGCAACCTTTTCACGGATTCGCTCTTTGATATCCATAAGGAATTGGTGGCGCTCGGAAAGCTGATTGGCAAGATTTTCTTCAATCTCTTTATAACCGATACTTTCAAGATAGCTGATTGCCAAATCCTCAAGCTCGACCTTAATTGAGCGGATACCGAGACGGTGAGCAATCGGCGCATAAATTTCAAGCGTTTCGAGGGCTATATCACGCTGCTTTTGCTCACGCATATAGCAAAGGGTACGCATATTGTGAAGCCTATCTGCAAGCTTGATGATGATAACACGAATATCATCGGACATTGCCATAAGCATTTTGCGCAAATTCTCAGCCTGCTGTTCCTCCTTATTTGCCAGAGAAACCTTGCCGAGCTTTGTTACGCCGTCAACAAGCAAGGCAATATCCTTGCCGAAGATTTTTTCAATATCGGCAATCGAAAATTCCGTATCCTCAACAACATCGTGGAGCAAGGAGGCGGCAATCGATTCGCAATCAAGCCCCATTTGTGCAAGAATGATTGCAACAGAAAGCGGATGGATGATATAGGGCTGACCTGATTTACGCAGTTGACCGCTGTGAGCCTTTTCCGCAATACGGTAGGCACGGTCGATTAACTCCAAATTAGGCTCACTATAGCTCGTTTTAATCATTGAAACAAGCTGTGCATATAATTGAGCAACCTCATTATCTTTGTTCATTTCGCACATTCCGTTACACCTCCGTTATCTGAGCCGAGCAAGCAATTTTGAAGAATTAAGGTCGGCCTTTGCGGTAATTTGCGGCAAGGTCAACCAACCGTTGCCGTCTTTTATTAAAACACCGAGTTCAAGCATCGCTTCAACCGAAACTGCAACCTTGCAGAGCATTGAGCCGTCATCACCGAGGCGGTGGCAAATCGATTCAAAATCGAAACGCCATTCACCGCAGGCTTTGATGAGCTTGAACACCTTGAGCATAAATTCACGTTCAGGCAATGCTGCCGCTCTTTCCTGCGGAGAAAGAGCCTCACCACGCATAATTTTTTCGTAAAGAGCAAAGCCATCAAGCACAGCTTTATCGTCTACGCCGTGCGCTCTGACTGCTTTTATATGAACGGCAGGTCTGACCTCGCCGAGATATTCATTAGCCTCCACAGTGGCGGCAATATCAATCAAATCGCCTTTTTTGAACTGGAACATATCATAAGGAACGCCAAAGCGCATTGCCGTGAAGCGGGTTTCGCCTTTTGTTAGGACAAGGCGGATATGCTTGCCGTCGCTCACAGCTTGAACCGACTCAATCACAACGCCGTAAAGTCCGAAAATCGGCACGGGATTGCCTGCACCGAACGGTTCAAGCGTTGCCAAGGCATTAAGCAAATCGCCGTTAATAACAGCAGGATTTAAGCGACAATCGATATTGAGAACTGGATAAGCCGTATCAAGCTCAGCGGCATATTCGTTAACCCTTCTGCGGAAATTTTCAATATTTTCGCTTTTCA
Source organism: uncultured Eubacteriales bacterium (assembly GCA_964419825.1). Classification (GTDB taxonomy): domain Bacteria; phylum Bacillota; class Clostridia; order Oscillospirales; family Acutalibacteraceae; genus UBA8612. The sequence goes on along the minus strand of CAYQRS010000041.1, from coordinate 1,341 downwards.
AGCCAATGCCTGCGGCAAGGGTATGACCGCCGAAATGTTCAAGATAATCGCTGCCTGCTTTGATTGCATCATACAGCGAAAAGCCGTCAAAGCTGCGACCTGAGCCTCTTGCAGTATCGCCGCTGCGTGAAATTACGATTGCAGGCTTGCCGTAAGCTTCAACAAGCTTTGCGGCAACAATGCCAATCACGCCGTTATGCCAATCCTCACCGTCAACAACAATCACCCTGTCATATTTAAGGCTCGGATTCTGCTGAAATTTATCCTTGATTTCCGCAACGATTTCCGCCTCTGTCTTGTGACGCTGAACGTTTGCATCATCAATTTCACGGGCAATATCGCCGCAAATATCGGCATCCTCACACATAAGCAAATTGAATGCTCTTGACGGGCTGCCCATTCTGCCTGCGGCATTTATGCGAGGAACAAGTGTGAAAGCCAAGCCTGTTGAGCTGATATGCTTTGAAGAATAGCCTGCAACCTCACGCAAGGCTATTATGCCCTCACGCTCCGAGCAGTTGATTGAATTGACACCGTGCCTGACAATCAAGCGGTTTTCATCAACAAGCGGCATAACATCGCCCACTGTGCCCAAAGCGATAATATCGCTGTACATATCAAGGAGCGCCTCGCTCTCACCGCCCTCTAAGGCGCAAAGTAGCTTAAACACAACGCCGACACCCGCAAAGCTTTTGAATTCATTGGTATATTCGGCTCTGTACGGGTCAACAACAGCCTCACAATCGGGTATTCTGTCACCAACCCTATGATGATCCGTCACAACCATTTTTATGCCCTTTGCCTTGGCGTATTCAGCCTCTTCAACACAGCTTATTCCGCAATCCACGGTTATGATCAGCTTAACGCCCTGCTCAGCAAAATAATCGATTGCCTCGTTCTTCAGACCGTAGCCCTCGCTCCGTTCGGGAATACGGCAGATAACATCTGCACCCTGATCGGAAAGATAAGAATAAAGCAATGCAGTTGCGGTGACACCGTCTGCATCGTAATCGCCGCTGATTGCGATTTTGTCAAAATTATCGATTGCACGGTTGACTGCGGCAACTGCCTTTTCCATATCAGGGAGAAGCCACGGTGAGGAAAACTCCAATTCATCGAAGAAAAACGCTCTGATTTTTTCATCGGTATCGACACCTCTGCTTGAAGCAATCAGAGCCGCCAATGGAAACAGCTGATGCTTTTCGGCAAGGCTTGCCGCAACCGCTTTATCGAATTTATTAACTTGCCAGAGTTTTCTGCTCACTTTAATCACCGCCTTTTATCTATTAATTATAACATTATTTTATAACTAATGCAATAATAAAATATGCTCCGCAGTAT
>CAYQRS010000040.1:0-11497 GCA_964419825.1 uncultured Eubacteriales bacterium | reverse complement strand
TCATAAAAGTAATCCAAACGCCGATGAAGCCCCAAACAACAAAGCGTGCAATGACCTTGGGCGGCAAAGCCCATTCCTTTTTCGCAAGCCTTGTTGAAAGCAGCTCGCCTGCTGTTGCAAGCACGGCGAATTTGATGAAACCCATAAAATATTTTGTTTTGACATCCGACGAAAGCTGAATAAAAACAGCCCTTGATGCGGGAATAACGAGAATTGCCGCAAAGCCGAAAACAGCCAAAACTATGTAAGCAATGATTGCGCTTTTTTTACCCTTTGTCATATATCCACCAGTTAAACCGCATAGCCCAAATCGAAGGCCTTAAGGTTAACCTCAAGGAATTTCGGGGGAACGGTTGTTTTAATTGTTTCAATCCAAGCCTCATAGGGAATGTTCATTGATTTTGCCAAAACACCGATGAGGACAACGTTAACAGCCTTTATGCTGCCTGCCTGCTCTGCAAGAGCGAGAGCATCCAAGCTGACAACATCGGCATCCTTTTCAAGCGTTTCGATGATGTTTTCGGGGTATTTTGCCGCACCTGTGATAACAGGCATCGGGTTCATCGCACGGTCGTTAACAACGATTTTGCCGCCCTGCTTGAGGAAAGGCAACGCACGCAGGGCTTCAAGACGCTCAAAAGCAAGAATCAAATCAGCCTCGCCCTTGTCGATAATCGGAGAAGCAACGCTTTCGCCGTATTTAACATAGGTTACAACACTGCCGCCACGCTGGCTCATACCGTGAACCTCGGAAACCTTAACATCGTATCCCTGAGCGATGATAACATTGCCGAGAATACGGCTTGCAAGGAGTGTTCCCTGACCGCCGACACCGACAATCATAATATTAGTAGTCATTTATGCTTCCTCCTTTACTATTGCGCCAAAGGCACATACGCCTGTGCAAAGACCGCAGCCGTTGCACTGCGAAGCATCGATAACAGCCTTGCCGTTTTCAAAACGGATTGCAGGGCAACCAAGCTTCATGCAAGCCTTACAGCCTCTGCACTTTTCGCTGTCAACAACACATCTGCCGCTGTACTTAACGCTCTTAAGCAATGCGCAAGGACGCTGTGCGATAATAACGGAGGGTTCATCTGCCTCGGTTTCTTCCTTGACAACTGCCTCAAAGCCCTTGAGATCAAACGGATCTGCAATGCGTACACGCTTCACGCCGACAGCCTTGCAAAGTGCTTCAAGGTCAACCTGCGGAGCAGCTTCGCCTCTGATCGTTTTGCCTGTTGTGGGGTTATCCTGATGACCTGTCATACCTGTGATTGAGTTATCGAGGATAATAACGGTGTTACTGCCGTTGTTGTAAACAATATCGATAAGACCTGTGATACCCGAATGGATGAATGTTGAATCACCGATTACGGAAACAAGCTTTTTGTTGAATTCTTTGCCACGAACCTTGCTCATACCGTGAGCGGCGCTGACCGAAGCACCCATACAGATTGTTGTGTCAACGCTTGCAAGCGGAGCAACAGCGCCAAGAGTGTAACAGCCGATGTCACCCGAAACGGTAAGGCCGAGCTTTTTGAGAACATAGAATGTGCCTCTGTGAGGACAGCCGGGGCAAAGAACGGGAGGACGGTTGGGAATATCAGCTTCGGCAAAGCTCGGAGTTTCGATGCCGAGAACTGCCTTTTTGATCATATTCTGTGAGTATTCACCAAGGAGGGTGAAATTCTCTTTACCCTTAACGGCAATGCCCATTGCCTTGATATGTGTTTCGATAACAGGATCAAGCTCCTCAATGCACCAAAGCTCATCAAGACCTTCTGCAAAATCACGAATAAGCTTTTCGGGCAACGGATAAACCATACCGAGCTTGAGATAATTTACGCTTGTGCCAAGAGCTTCCTTTGCGTAAACATAGGTTGTGCCTGCGACAATAACGCCGATTTTTGCGCCGTTATCTTCGATTTTGTTGAATCTGTCTGTTTCGGCAAGCTTGCGCAACGCTTCAAGACGCTGTTCAACAACAACGTGTCTGCCCTTTGCCATTGAGGGCATCATAACGTGCTTTGCAATGTTCTTTTCGTAGGGCTTCAGCTCTGCTTCGACAGGGTCGCAAAGCTCAACAAGGCTTTGTGAATGTGAAACTCTTGTTGAAAGGCGAACGAAAACAGGTGTATCAAATTCCTCGCTGAGTTCAAATGCCGCCTTTGTATATTCCTTACAATCGGTTGAATCCGACGGCTCAAGCATCGGGATTTTTGCGGCCTGAGCATAGTGGCGTGAATCCTGCTCATTCTGTGAAGAATGCATACCCGGGTCATCGGCAACACAGAAGACAAGACCGCCGTTTGTGCCGATATAGCTGGCGGTGAAAACAGGGTCAGCCATAACGTTAAGACCAACGTGCTTCATGCAGGACATTGCCCTGCCGCCTGCGATTGATGCACCGATTGCAACCTCTGCCGCAACCTTTTCGTTAGGTGCCCACTCGACATATATATCTTTATAATCAACGATTGATTCGGTGATTTCCGTACTCGGTGTGCCCGGGTAGGAGGAAACCACCTTAACGCCGGCCTCATAAGCACCTCTTGCTACAGCGGCGTTACCTAAAAGCAATTTTTTCATAACACTTTTGTCCTTTCTTAAATACCGTTTTCTTCTGCAATCAATTTATCCGAGCCGTAGCGCTTACGCAGAACAGGCTTTTCGATTTTGCCCGTCGGATTGCGTGGAATATCGGCAAAAATAATCTTGCGGGGGCGTTTATATCTCGGCAATGAGTTGCAGAAAGCGTTAACCTCGTCCTCTGTCAGGCTCATTCCCTCTTTAATTTCGATAACTGCGGCGGCAATTTCGCCAAGACGCTCATCCTTCAAACCGATTACGGCAACATCCTTGATTGAGGGATGACTGCGCAGGAAGTTTTCGATTTGAACAGGATAGAGATTTTCACCGCCTGTGATAATAACATCTTTTTTACGGTCAACAAGCCAGATAAAGCCATCTTCATCTTCTTCTGCCATATCTCCCGTGAAGAGCCAACCGTCAGCCAAGACCTCGTTGGTTGATTCCTCATCTTTATAGTAGCAGGACATTACGCCAGGACCTTTGACGGCAAGCTCGCCGACCTCGCCTCTTTTGACCGTGTTGCGGTTTTCGTCAACGATGCGAACCTCCCAGCCGTAGCCTGCCTTGCCGATTGCACCGACATGGTCGATATTATCCACACCGAGGTGAACGCAGCCAGGACCTATCGATTCGCTCAAGCCATAGTTGGTGTCATACTTATGATTCGGGAAAACAGACTTCCAACGCTTGATAAGTGAGGGCGGAACAGGCTGTGCGCCGATATGCATCAAGCGCCAAGCCGAAAGATCAAGCTCATCGAGCTTAATTTCGCCACGCTCGATCGTATCAAGAATATCCTGTGCCCACGGAACAAGCAACCAAACGATTGAGCATTTTTCAGCCGCAGCGGTGCTGAGAATAAGCTCAGGCGCAGTGCCCTTGAGCAGAACAGCCTTACCGCCAACAAGCAGACTGCCGAACCAATGCATCTTCGCACCCGTGTGATAAAGCGGCGGAATACAAAGGAACACATCCTCGTGAGTTTGACCGTGGTGGTTTTGTTCAACCTTGCAGGAATGAACAAGGCTTCTGTGCTTATGTAATATCGCCTTCGGGAAGCCCGTTGTGCCGCTCGAAAAATAGATTGCGGCATCATCGTCATCTGTAATAGTGATATCGGGGTTATGGCTTGAATAGCATCTGAGCGTGTTATCATAGCTTTCAGCAAAAGCGGGGCAATCGCTGCCAACATAGAGCCACATTTTAACCTGCGGCACAATATCAACGATTTGCTCAACTCTGCCGATAAATTCAGGACCGAATGCAATATATTCGGCATCCGCTTTTTCAAGGCAATATTTTATTTCATCGGCTGTGTAACGGTAATTGAGCGGAACGGCAATGCCGCCTGCACGCAGGATACCAAAATAAATCGGCAGCCATTCGATTCCGTTCATCAAAAGTATAGCAACCTTTGTGCCCTTTTTAACACCCCTTGAAATAAACATATTCGCAATACGGTTCGCCTTTTTCTCGAACTCGCCCCAAGTTATCTCACTGCGGTAGTTACTGCCGACAGGCTGAGTAAGAGCAAACTCACGCCAAGTGATGCGCTTATCTGCTCCGGGGTTAATTTCAACAAGGCTGATTTCGTCGCTGTAAAGCTCGGCATTCTTTGTCAAAAATTCTGTAATAGGCATTTTTTGAACCTTTCACTATTTTATAATAAATATTACAAACACTTTAACACATAAAACCGTTAAAGTCAACAGTAAACGGCTTATAAAAGCAAAATGCACCAAAAACCGCCCTGTCAAAAAAGAGCAGAGCGGTTCAAACTGCAATTTAATCAGATATTGAGGAAATCCTTGCGGTAGTTAACACCGAAGAACTCAGCAAGCTCAACCATTTCGCTATCCTTAATGGTGTTAACTCTGGGCAGACCTGCTGTAAGCATATAGATCTGTGCGGCTTTTTCAACGGTTTCGATCAAGCCGAATGCCTCATCAAGGTTCTTACCGACGCAGTAAATGCCGTGCATACCCCAAATAACAATGCGGAATTCCTCCATCTTTTTGGCGGTTGCTTCACCGATTTCGTTTGTTCCGCAAAGCATCCAAGGCAGAACGCCGACACCGTCGGGGAACACAACGATGCACTCGGTACACATTTCCCAAAGAGTATGTGTGAGCTTCTTCTCATCAAGCTCGTGAACATAGTTCATTGCGAGGGTGTTTGTGGGGTGGCTGTGCATAACAACACGGTTTTCGGGGTCAACCTTGAGGCGAGCCATGTGGCTCATCAGGTGCGAGGGAAGCTCTGAGGTGAACTTGCCGCCGTCTGCATAGCCCCAAAGCAGCTCTGCCGTTGCGCCGTCTGCTGCAATGCGGAAGATGCCGAGGTTGGTTTCGGGATCGAACTCAACATTTTTGAAGTATTTGCCAGTACCTGTAACGATGAAGATTTTGCCGATAAGCTCTGTTGCGTCAAAGCCCGTCGGTATTGTGCGGATAACATTGTTGAGGTCAAGGTATTCGGCAACCTCATCCTCATTCAGCATATAGCTGATGTTGCCGCCGTTGCGCTCATCCCAGCCGAGGCGGTACATATTGGCGGTCATTTTCTTCATTTCTTCAACGAAAGGTGCATTTAAAATGTTTTTCATTTCGTAATCTCCTGTCGATCGTTATGTATTTTTAAATTTTACCATTCTCTGATAATTTCGGGGTTTGCAAAAATCTCATCGAGCCTTTTCATAAAGGGCAAAACATCGTTGAAAGCACCGATGCGGTGGTCGATAACGAAGGTAATCGGCAGTTCCTTTTTGGTTGCCAAATCGACCTCACCCTTGTCGTTACGGAAAGCGTATTCTGTATCACGCAGGTTGCCGATTGCCATAAGGAAGACCTGCGGATAAAGCAAAGGAGTGATTGTTGCGTCACCTGTGTAGCCGCTGTACAGCGTGCCCCAGTTGGTCATACAAACAGTACCCTCATTGATTTCATTTTTATGAAGCGAGTTATTGGGCTTATACTTTTTGAGAAGCTCAATAGGCTTTGAAACCTTGTATTTGCCGAAAAGACCTGTAAACATCTGCGCAAAAACGCTGATGAATTTGCCCTGTGCAACGAAGCTGAGAACACGGTCAACAACAACATCGCCGAGAGCCTTGTTAAGGTCGGTGTTGGCGGTTCTTGCGGTAACATCGGCAAGCTTTGCGGCGATTGTTTTCATATCGTCATTTTCGATGTTGAGCAGTTTAACAACAAAGGTTTTGCCATCCTCAAGCACTACGGGAACGGCAACATCGATATGCTTCTTGACAATCAGCCTTGCACAGGAGGAAAGCGGCTTATAATCGATATGCGCATTAAGTCTCGGTGCGGCCTTCAAGCCCTCAACAAGAACTCTGAGCATAACCGTGTTGAAGGTGAGGTGATAATCGGCTTCCTGCCTGAGCTTTGCAAATTCTTCCATAAGCTTGGTGACATCCGCACGGTAGTTATAACCGATTGTCGGCATAGAGCCTGCGTTGGAGAGAACGTTGGCGGATACTCTCAGCTTGAGGTCAAAATATTCAACTGTGTCTTCTTTATCGGGAAGATTTAACATCGTTCGCATTGTTTCTTTAAAACTCACTTTTTTTCGCCCTTTCTTTTTTACATAATTATATATAATACTACAAATAACAAATTTTGTAAACATTTCGTTAACATTTATTCGCAAAAAACAGCAGAATTTGCCACTCGGAAAATCCTGCTGTTTGTTAATTATGCCATTTCGGAATTGATTTGCTTAGCAACCTCGCTATCGGTTACAACATGAGAGAAGAAGAATTTTTTACGCTCATCGGTGTTGATAACGGTAACGGGCTTAATCTGGTTGAGAACAACGCCGTTATTTCTGAGCATCTCTCTGTAATCCCAATAGGTCTTATCCTTGAGGAGAAGAATTTCGGGACGGTTGAGCATACCCCAGCGGCGGTATTTGAAGTATTTTTCGTTGGTTTCGCAAAGCTCCTCATCGAGGATATCGATTGCCTTTTGGCGTTCCTCCTCCGACCAAACCTTGCCGTCTTCAATTTCGGCAAGCATACAGTAGCGAGGCGGATTGGTTGAATAATCGCCATAGAAGCTATAGCCTGCAAGCTTAACGCCCATTTTCTCCGCAGTCTGCTTTGAAGCAAAGTCAACCATCTGTGTTGTTGTCTTTTCGTTGGCAACATTCAGGCTGAGATTTTGTCTGTAGCGCAGCTCGACACAGGGAGTGTTGTTGTACATTTTTGTAACACGGACAACGTCTTCCATACGGTATCTGTAAAGACCTGAGAAGTTTGAAACAACGATTTCGTACTCCTTGCCGACCTCAAGCTGATTGATAAGGAGAGGTTTAACGCCTGCTCTTGCTTCTTCCTCGCCATCCTCAATGGGAAGGAACTCGAAGAAAATGCAATGAGGCAGAAGAACTCCGTCATTGGTGTTAAGCTCTGTGGGCATTGCGAAGAAGCCCTCTGCGGCGGCGTAGCCCATATTGTGAAGCGGCAAATCGCCAACATATCTGCGGAGCTTATCGATGTAAACGGTGAGGTTTGCACCCATCATACCGTAACCCCAAGTGAGCTTGGGCCAAATGCGGCAAGCAATCGGGTTTTCGGGTGTATCAAAGCCCTTTTCAAACTCTGCACGCAATTCTGCGGCACGCTTGGGGTTGGGCTTGAATTTTTTGCCGTAAGCCTTGCGAAGCTCAGGAGTGCATTTGATATTGGGGTTGATGATACCCTTTTCAATATCGTCGCAAAGCATCTCCCAATTTTCCTCAAGATAATCGAACATTGTTGTCAAGAGAGTGACAACGATTGAGCCGAGGTAGCTGACCTTGCGGTTTTCAAGAGCAAAGCGAAGCTGGAGATAAGAGGTATCCAAAAGCTCCTCATGCTCAGGATAGAGCAAGGATGTGGGCGAAGTGCAGAAGAACGGAGTGATTGCTTTAAGGTAAGTCAGCGGAATCTGACCTGCGCCGTTGCACTGCTTGCCATCCTGAAGCTTGTGACCTGAGAGAATGAGAACAAGCGGACCCATCTGAGAGGGCATTTTGATGCCTTTCTCTTTTTTGAGCCAATGTGCGGCAGTTGCAACTGTGCCTGAGAAGCCGATGCACTGCATCTTCCACAAATCGTTAATACCCTTGGGCAGGATTTTGGGCTTACCTACGCTACCCGAGGATGAGCAATAACGGATGTTTTTGCCCGAAAACATAATATTCTTTTCGCCGTTGAGAAGCATACGGTCAACCAGCGGATCGTAATCAACATAGCTTGTGAGCGGAACCTTGGTCTGATAATCTTCTATTGTTTTAATATCAGCGAAGTCGAATTTTTTGCCCAATTCGCAGTTTTTGTTCCTGCGAATAATTTTCTTTAAAACATTCTCCTGAGCCTTCATCGGGTCTTTGGTGTAATGGTCGATTTCCCAAAGAGAAACGTCACCGAGGAGAACGCCGATATCTGAAAATGACATAAAGCTTTCCTTCCTTTGCTTTTTCGATAGTAAAAGACTTTGTTTTTAAAATACAGTAAATTTTATCACAACTCAAATAATCCGTCAAGTATTTATGAACAATTTGAAAACTTTTTTACGATATTCAAAGTGCGACATCCAAAATCATCATCACGGAAAAGCCTGCAAAAAAAGCAATTATTCCACCGAATGAATTATCCGCATCGTAAAGCAGCTCCGTGATAACGACATAAATCATCGCACCTGCGGCAAAAGCCAAAAGCACAGGCAAAACAGGCATCAGCCATGAGGTGAGCGCAAGCACGAGCATTGCGCCGATCGGCTCGACAAGCCCTGAAGCAACTCCCCCGAAAAAGGATTTGCTCCTGCTGTAGCCATCGCTGCGAAGCGGCATTGAAACGACCGCACCCTCAGGGACATTTTGAATTGCAACGCCGATTGAAAGCGCCATTGCGGCGCTCAACGCAACCTCGCCGCTGATTGCGCCTGCAAAAGCAGCACCGACCGCCATGCCCTCGGGCAGGTTATGCAGAGTAACCGCAAAAATGAGCGAGCGGTTATCCTTTTTTATCACAGGCGCAAACCGCTCCAGCGCAAGCAAAAACGCAACGCCGAGCCACAAGCCGATGCTTGCAGGCAAGAAGGCAAGCTTGCCGTAATGAGCTGAATATTCTATTGCGGGAATTATAAGGCTCCAAACGCTTGCGGCAACCATTACTCCGCCTGCGAAGCCACGCAGACAGCGTTGAAAGCCCGAACCGATTTCTTTTTTCAAAACCAAAACGCAGGCCGCACCCAAGGATGTACCGATAAGGGGCAGTATTACACCTGCAATAACATCAAAAAGCATATTATCACCCAATGCAATATATGCTTTATGCAAGAAAAAAGCCCCTACCGATGTAGGGGCTGAAAAATTATTTTTTGCGTGCGCGTTTTTCCTTGTTCTGTGTTTCGGGGTCTTCAAAATTGTTCATCATATATTTACGGACAATTTTCAAGGTTGTGGTTTTGGGGAACTCAGTGTCACGGACAACAACCTTGTTGATACGCTTAAATGATGCGATGGTTTTGTTGAAGGCTCTGACATCTGCCTTGATTCGATCCTTTGCATCGGGATAATCGGCTGTGTTAAGGAAGAATTCGCCGACGATAGTGTTATTTTCTTCGTAAACCAAAACCTCTTTAACATATTCGATTTTCTGCGAAAGCTGATCCTCAAGCTCCTCAGGTGAAACATTCTTGCCGTTGGAAAGAATAATCATATTCTTCTTTCTGCCGACAATGAAGAGGAAGCCCTCATCATCGATTCGACCAAAGTCGCCTGTTTTGAGCCATTCGCCGTCAAATGCCTCGGCAGTTGCTTCGGGTTCGTTATAGTAGCCCTGCATAACATTTTCGCCGCGAACATAGATTTCGCCAACGCCTTCTGCATCGGGCTCATTGATTTTGATTTCACAGCAATCGATCGGTGTACCGACGCTACCGAGCTTGCGCTTGGTGGGGCTTGAGCAGGTTATTGCAGGAGAACACTCCGTCATACCGTAGCCGTTGTAAACCTCAATGCCGAAATCTCTGAGACCAAGCTCATACTTCGGATCGATTGCAGCACCGCCGCAAATAATCATATTGAGGTTGCCGCCGAGATTATCGAGAATTGTAGCAAAAATCTTGCGTCTTCTGTCGATGCCGAGCTTCAAGAGGAAGCGGCTGATTTTAAGTCCTTTTTTCAAAAGCTCCTCACGACCTGTTGCACGGGCTGTACGCCAAATGCGGTCGTAAATCGTTTCAACAACAAGCGGAACACCTGAGAAGTTATAGGGCTTGTACTTTTTAAGGTCGCCCTGAATGTCACGAAGCGAATCGCAGACATAGCCCCATTCGTTAACAATGTAGCTTGCAAAAAGCGCACTTACCCAAGCATAGGTATGGTTAAGCGGCAGGAAGCCGATTGCGTGCTTACCCGAAAGAACACGGGAGGATGAGGAGCAGTTGACTGCAATGTTACGGTGAGTGAGCATAACGCCCTTGCTCTTGCCCGTTGTGCCTGAGGTATAGACGATACAAGCCAAATCCTGCGGCTGAATATCGACATTCTCAATATAATGGTCACCGTTGTCGAAAGCGACATAGCCCTGACTGCGGTAATCATTAAAATCATCGGTATTAAAGTAATGCTTGATCGGCATTTCGTCCATAGCCTTGAAATGCTCAATCATTTCTTCGAAATGCCAAGTGTAAACAAGCGCATCACAGCCGCAACGAATGAGCTGATCTGCCAAATCTGCCTCAGGAAGCTTGCAGTCCATAGGTACAAGGACATAGCCGCCCATAAGGCCTGCGTAATAAGCAACCATCCAATCAAAGCAGTTTTGACCGATAATTGCGATTTTTGCACCCTTTTCAAGACCTTGGAGATGATAGAAAGTGCCTATTCCGCAAATCTCACGCCAAGTCTGGTTAAAGGTTCGTGTACACTCCTGTTTCTCCTTATCGAGGAAAACATACTGCTTGCTGTCGCCACCGCGCTTTGTTCCCTCAACGATAATCTCTTTAAGCGTCTTGTAATCAGGTATGTTAGGATTACCTGTGTTAACATTCTTTTTCATAATTAACTGATTACCTCGAAACAACTTTTTCGCTCAAAAACGAGAGAAAAAGATAAACTACAAATAAACTGTTAACAATTTTATCACAATTTGTTAAAAAAGTCAACATTTTTCTATTGAAATATTTTGTGAAATGTAGTATTATATGGTAAGTTTAAGAAAACATTAGGAGTAATTGAAAGAAATGAAGATTTTTTTAGTATGTTTTATCTCTTGGCTTGTCGCCCAGCTAATTAAGGTTACAACTCACCTTACTAAATATTACATTGCAAAAAAGAAGGGCAAGAAGGCACGCAAGGTTACGCTTTCAACCTTATTCAAGCTCGGCGGTATGCCCAGCTCACACACAGCAACGGTTGCGACCTTAGCCAACTGCATCGGCTTGCACAGCGGCTTCGATTCCGATGCGTTTGCAATCGCAGGCGTTTTCGCATTCATCGTTATGTTCGATGCATACAAGCTGCGTTTGCCCGTTGAAAATCTGACCGAAGCTTTCACAACCGTTCAGCGCAAGGTTCTCGGCGACAAGGCAGAAGCCCTCGAAAAGGTCGAAGGTCACACAATCCCCGAAATCCTCGGTGGACTTATCCTCGGTATATGCGTTTCGTTCATCGTTGTTGTCTGCTTCGATTTCCTCGGTCCGATTTCATTTATGAATCTTTTTTAATTAACAAAACCATTATAACACCTTTTGCACCGAAATACAAATTTCGGTGCAATTTTTTTTAAAAAGCTTGCAAACAGCAGAAAAATGTGATATATTGTCACTGTGATTATTTTTCACTTATGAGGTGTGGTATTTGAACATTGCTATTTGCGACGAGAGCTTTGATGACC
>CAYQRS010000039.1:0-11654 GCA_964419825.1 uncultured Eubacteriales bacterium | reverse complement strand
GTTTTTTATTGACCTTTGTTTAAATTTATTATATAATATTAAATATTAAATTGCAACAGGTGGTGATGAAAACAGCGTGAAAAAGAAGATTAGCTTAAAATCATCTCTCAGCACACTTGCAGCTTTGCTTTATATTATGGCTGCATTGCTCTCGGTTCTCCTTTATCTTTCAGGCAATGCGAGTGTTCAGCGCTGGTTTTCACAATACCAACAGGCTTTGACAAGCTTTGAGATTAAAATCGCTTCACTCGAACGGGTTTGGATTGTTCTTGTCGTGATTTTTCTGCTTTACGCAATCAAATGCTTTTTTCCGATTGTGAGTGTATCCGCCGTATGCGTTATAACTGGTATGGTTTTCCCAACCTTTATGGCGCTGATAATCAATACAGCAGGTTTGTTTTTTATGATGACGTTCAAGTATAAGTGGGGCGTTCTCTACGGCGGCGGTAATGCGCATCGCTTGCTTTGCAAAACCGAAATCGGCAGTACTCTGCTCGCCCAAAACGGTAACGGCAATTCATGGGTTCTTTTTATATCTCGATTGATTCCGTCGTTCCCGATTAATCCTGTAAGCCAACTTTACGGCTCATTGCACTATAACTATAAGCGATACATCATAATTTCGCTCATTGGCTATATGCCGAAGATTTGGTCTTATACATTCATCGGTATCAATGTTCTTGATCCTTTGTCTGCCAATTTCCTTTTGCCGATTATAATTCTTTTAGTTATTTTCGGTTCATCTCTTTTCTGTTTAAGCTCGCTTTTAAAATATTTCAAAAAGGTATAAATTTTCCGAAAGGGTGCAATATATGTTTAAGTACGATACTGTGTTAAAAGGGCTTGCTGGTGTTGATTTCGATTCGGCACTTTCCGAGCTTTACGGCGCAAAAGCCGATTATCAAAAAGAGCGTTATATCCGTGTTCTCGAAGCTTTCGGTAAGCTTTTCGGCACAGATAAAGAGGTTGCTTTCTTTTCTGCCCCGGGCAGAAGTGAGGTTTGCGGCAACCATACCGACCATAACCACGGCAAGGTTCTTGCTGCCGCAATAAACCTCGATGCGATTGCCGCTGTTTCCAAAACAGGCAGGGATGTTATTCGTCTCAAATCAGAGGGCTACGATATGGATATGGTCGATATAACCGACCTTGAGCCGAAAGAGAGCGAATATTCAAAATCCAAAGCGCTCATTCGTGGCGTTTGTGCAGGCTTTGTTGAGCGTGGCTACGAAATCGGCGGCTTTGATGCCGCAACCGCAAACGATGTTCTTTCAGGCTCAGGTCTTTCTTCCTCGGCAGCGTTTGAGGTTCTTATCGGCACTATCCTCAACCATCTTTATAACGACGGCAAGGTTACTCCCGTTGAAATCGCACAGATTGCGCAGTATGCCGAAAACAGATTTTTCGGTAAGCCCTGCGGTCTGCTCGATCAGATGACCTGCTCGGTCGGCGGCTTTGTCTTTATGGATTTCAAAAATCCGAAGAAGCCTGTTATCAAGCCCGTTAAATTTGATTTTGAAGCCTGCGGTCATGCTCTGTGCATCGTTAACACAGGCGGCAGTCATTCCAACCTGACCGATGAATATGCGGCTGTTAAAAACGAGATGATTTCCGTTGCCAACCGTCTCGGTCACGATGTTTTGCGTGAGGTTGACGAGGCTCAGTTCTATAATTCGATTGACCTTGTTCGTAAGGCGGTCGGTGACAGAGCAATTTTAAGAGCAAAGCATTATTTCAGCGAGAACAGACGAGTTGACGAGCAGGTTAAAGCACTTGAAAGCAAGCAGTTTGGCGAGTTTAAAAAGCTTGTTGTCAAGAGCGGCAATTCTTCATATATGTTCAACCAAAATGTTTATTCGGTTAAGGATGCTCAATCACAGCCTGTTTCGCTCGGTCTTTGTCTTGCGGAAGAATTGCTTGACGGTAAAGGCGCATGGCGTGTTCACGGTGGCGGCTTTGCAGGCACGATACAAGCATTTGTTCCTGTTGATATGCTCGCAGAATTCAAACGCCGTATGGAGCTTGTCTTCGGTGAGGGTAACTGCTATGTTCTCTCAATCAGACCTGTCGGCGGCGTAAACGTAATCTGATTTCGGAAGGGCGGTTTTCCGCCCTTTTTCTGTGGAAGGTGATAATAAATGGATACATTGGAATTGCTCAAAAGTCTTTGCCACGCCAAGGGAACATCGGGCAGTGAAACCGATGCGGCGGCAGTTGCCGCAGATTTCCTGGGAAAATATATGCCTGTTCGCCGTGATGCGTTGGGTAACGTTATCGGTGAAACCGAGGCAAAGGGTAAAAGAATATTGCTTGATGCCCATCTTGACGAAATCGGTATGGTCGTTACGGCGGTTGACAAAAAAGGCTTTGTTAAATTCGCAAAGGTCGGTGGAATCGATCCGATTGTTTTGTCTGCGGCAGAGGTTACCGTGCATGGCAAAAAGGATGTTTACGGCGTAATTACTTCAACTCCGCCGCATTTGTCAAAGGATGATGATAAGGTCAGCGCAGTTGATGAGCTTGCAATCGATATCGGTATGACCGAGAGCCAAGCAAAGGAGCTTATCAGCCTCGGTGACAGAATAACATTCAATTCCCGTGTCGAGCCTTTGCTCGGTTCTCGTGCCTGCGGCGGTGCGATTGATGACAGAAGCGGTGTCGCTTCGATTTTGCTTTGCCTTGATATTTTGGGTGAGCGTGTGAAATCCCTGCCGATTACCGTTCTGTTTTCATCGGGTGAAGAAACAGGCGGAAGCGGTGCAAGTGTTGCCGCTTTCTCTGCTCAAGCTGATGAAGCAATCGCTGTTGATGTCAGCTTCGCAAAAGCCCCTGGTGTTGATGAAAGCGTTACCGCTAACCTCGGTGAGGGCACAATGATTGGTTTTGCGCCGACTCTTAATCACGATATGTCATCAAAGCTCAAAAGCCTTGCACAGCAGAATGATATTAAGTATCAGCTTGAGGTTATGGGCGGCAGAACTGGCACAAACGCCGATCATATCTGTATTGCAGGCTGTGGCACGAAAATGGGTCTGCTTTCAATACCTCTGCGCAATATGCACACAGCCGTTGAAATCGTTGACTTAGCTGATATTGAAGCAACGGCAAAGCTTATGGCGGCTTATATTCTTGATAAGGAGGAAAATGAAAATGCTTGAACTTATTAAAGAATTATGCTCCCTGAGTGGTATTTCAGGCAGGGAAAACGCCGTAAGGGATTATATTATTTCAAAGCTGCCCTCAAAAGCCGAATACAGCGTTGATGCAATGGGCAATTTGATTGTCTTTATGAAGGGAAGAAACACGCCGAAAAACAAGGTTATGCTTGCCGCCCACATGGATGAGGTCGGTATGATTGCAACTTATATCACCGATAACGGTTATATTAAATTCACCAATGTCGGTGGTGTTGATGCTTCGGTTCTGCTCGGAAGAAAGGTTAAGGTTGGCGATAGCGAATTGCTCGGTGCAATCGGCGTAACTCCGATTCATTTGCGCCGTGGTGACAGTGAGCAAAAGCTCCCCAAAACAGATTCGCTTTATATCGATGTCGGCGCAACGAGCAAGGAGGAGCTTCTCGGTGTTGTCAACCTCGGTGATAAAATCGTTTTTGATTCCGAACCGATTGAATTCGGCGATTCATTAAAGGGTAAAGCTCTTGATGACCGTCTGGGCTGTGCCGTAATGCTCGATTTGATTAACAGCGAGCTTGAAAACGACACTTATTTTGCTTTCACGGTTCAGGAGGAGGTTGGCTTGCGTGGCGCAGGCTGTGCCGCTTATGCTGTTAAGCCTGATTATGCAATCGTTATTGAAACTACAACTGCGGCTGATATTTCAGGCGTAAGCGGAGAAAAAGAGGTCTGCCATCTCGGCAAGGGTGCTGTCGTTCCGTTTATGGATCGTTCAACGGTTTATTCGCCTGAGCTTTTCGCAAGGGCAAATGCTCTGGCGGCGGAAAAAGGCTTCAAGCTTCAAACAAAATCGCTTGTTGCGGGAGGCAATGATGCAGGTGCGATTCATAAAAGCGGTTGCGGCGTGAAAACGGTTACGGTTTCTTTTGCCACACGCTATCTCCATTCGCCTTGCTGCGTTATAAACAAAAATGATATTAACGATATACAGCTGGCAGTAAAAGCCTTGGCAGAGGATTTTGCGAATGATTAAATTCGTTGAAAGCAATGAAGAAATCGAATTACTGCATAATTTCTGCGGTGACAGCTTCGGTATCAGCATTGCCGCCTTGTCGCAGGCTTACAGCCCAAGTGAGAATTTGTGCCGCTTTTGGCTTCAGCTTACCGATGGCTGTGTGACGGCGGCTCTGTGCAATTTATGCGGTGAGGTTGTTCTCTCTGCGGCAGAAGAAGCCGATTTTGAGGAAATTAATGAATTTGTCGAGATAATCGGCTATACAAGTATTCTTTGCCGTGAGAGCGCTGCGGCTTCGCTTAATTTACCAATAGCCGAAAAGGGTGGCGTTTTTTGTAAGGATGCGCAGGAAGCCTGCTTTGCTGATTACTGTGTTCCTCAAACCACGGCGGATTACCGTGAGATTTTTGATTTGCTCGGTATGGGCGGCGATTTTGACGGTTGGTTTGCCGATGTTGCACGCCGTATCAATAAGGGTACGGCGCAAATGCACTTCATCCGCAGGAACGGTAAAATTGTTTCAACGGCATCGCTTTTACATATTTTTGCCGATAAAGCAATTCTCGGCGCTGTTGCAACGGATAACGCTTACAGGCATTGCGGCTTGGCTTCTTCACTTGTTAATTCCTTCGGGAACAAAAAAATATATCTCAGGTGTTTGCCTCAACTAAGCTCTTTTTATGAGCGCTTTGGTTATAAACAGGTGGATAACTGGGCAGAAATAAAATAAAGGAAAATAAATAATGAGCAGCTTTTTTAAATTTAATCCGAGAGTACAGCAGGCAGGGGAGATTGCTTTGGAAAAAGCAAAGGCTTCCTTTGCCGAGATCGATGCCGTAAGGGCATATAATCAGGAAAAGGTTCTTTCAGCATTCATTAAGAGCAATGTTTCCGAAAGCCATTTCACCGAATCAACAGGTTATGGCTACGGCGACCGTGGCAGGGATGTTCTCGACCGAGTTTTTGCCGATAGTGTCGGTGCAGAGGATTCGGTTATACGCCATAGCCTGACCTGTGGCACTCATACGCTTTGTGTTGCGCTTTTCGGTATGCTTCGCCCAGGCGATGTTATGCTTTGTGTAACAGGCACACCTTATGATACGATTCATTCCGTAATCGGCTTGAGCGGCGAGGGTATGGGCTCGCTTAAGGATTTCGGTGTAATCTATAAGCAGGTTGATTTGCTCAGCGACGGCACGGTTGATTATGAGGGAATTGAAAAGGCCCTCAAAGAAAAAGTTAAGATGGTTTATATACAGCGTTCAAGAGGCTATTCGCTTCGTCCCAGCCTCGGCGTTGAGGAAATTGAAAAAATCGCAAAAATCGTAAAAGAAAAAAGCGATGCGATCATTATGGTCGATAACTGCTACGGTGAGTTCGTTCAGCGTACTGAGCCGCTCAGCCACGGTGCTGATATTATCGCAGGCTCATTAATTAAAAATCCTGGCGGCGGTATTGCAAAATGCGGCGGATATATTGCAGGCAGAGCGGATTTGGTTGAGCAATGCTCTTACCGTATGACAACACCGGGTCTTGGCAAAGAGGTTGGACCGACTCTGGTCAGAGCAGGTCACTGTTTATGGGCTTGTTTAACGCTCCGCATATCGTCGGCGAGGCACTCAAAACCGCAGTTTTCGCCGCAAGCCTTTTTGAAGAGCTCGGCTATGAAGCAACTCCGTCAAGCAACGAAAAGCGCCGTGATATTATTCAGGCATTGAAGCTCTGTAACAGCGAAACTTTGATTGCTTTTTGTCAAGGTCTGCAAAAGGGTGCGCCGATCGATTCTGCCGTTACACCCGAAGCTTGGGATATGCCAGGCTATGACAGTAAAGTTATTATGTCGGCAGGTGCTTTTACCGGCGGTTCATCAATCGAGCTTTCGGCTGATGCCCCCTTGAGAGAGCCTTATGCTGTTTGGATGCAAGGCTCGCTCAACTTTGATAGCGGAAAAATCGGCATAATGCTTGCTGCTCAGGAGATTATCGAAAGAGGTTTAAAATAATGCGTTATGATGGCATCAGAGCCGAATCGCTTATGCTGCTTGCGGAAAATCGCTTCCGCAACAGCCGTGATTTTTACGAAGAAAACAAGAAAAAGCTCAAAGAAGGCGTAACCGTTCCGCTTCAGCAGATTATTTGTGCCCTTGCGGATACGATTGGCGAAATTGATGACGATATACCGATTGTGCCGAGCAAAATGGTTTCGAGAATTCGCCGAGATACACGCTTTACCAAGGATAAATTATTATACAGAGATAATCTTTGGACAATGTTTATGCGTGATAAGCATAATTATCCTTATTATCCCTGTATGTGGTTTGAGGTCACTCAATGCGGCTATTCGGGCGGTGTCGGCACATATTATGCTCCGCCGAGGCTTATGGAGCTGTTCAGGCAGGAGATTATTGCAAGACCCGATGAATTCTATGACGCTGTGATTTTGGCAGAAAGAAGTGGCGCTGTTTTCAGCTGTGAAAGCTATAAAAAGCCAAAGTCGGGTTGTCCGATGCCTGTGCTGGAAAAGTTTTTCTATGCCAAAAACTTTTTCTATGTTTTCAGCTTTCCGCAGCTCAATGATCTCGAAAACGCCGATTTTATTGAAAAAATCAAGCCAATTTATCTCTCATTCAAGCCGCTTTACCGCTTTATTTTGGATGTTTCAAAAAAATACGGGCAGGAAAAGGCGCAGTAAGGTATAGTCATTCTATATAAAATCTATTTATGTTCAGTTGACAAATTGTAGAAAAAATGGTATTCTACTACTGTTAATACACTTTTAGGAGGAAAAAACAGATGAATTTCTCAAAAGCTCTTAAAAAATCAATATCTGTTTTGCTTGTCGGCGCAATGACCGCTTCGGTTTCGGTTTGCGCTTTCGCACAGGATAATAGCAATGTTGATTACAAAATTTCCAACCCCTATTCAACCGTTAATTGGTCAAGCGATAATCAGTACAAGGCTGATCTTCATTGCCACACCACAGCAAGTGACGGTAAGGCTGATTTCAATTCAATGGTTGAACAGCACTATGCTCTTAACTATGCTGCTCTTGCTCTTACCGATCATGGTACAGTCGATTACGGTTGGACAGAGGAAACAGGCGCTCACTCACTCCCGATTTTTCAGGCTCTCCAGAGCATGAAAGACCGTGACCTCAACTACCTCACAGATGAGCGTTACACAGAGATCACAACTCCCGGTAAAGACGGCAAGGTTATGATGCGTGTTCCTTACGGCATCGAGCTTAACCCCACCTCATTCAACAATGCCCATGTTAACTCTTGGTTCGCTGATTACGGCGATGGTAAGCTTGGCGGCACAAGTGACTATGAAACTGTTATCAAGGGTGTTCAAAAGGCAGGCGGTCTTTGCGTTATCAACCACCCCGGCGAATACACTGAGGCAAGATATGATACATACGAGAACGCTTACGGCCCCGATTATGATTATCAGGTAACAAAGTTCACAAGCCTTCTTCTCAAATATGATTCCTGCATCGGTATCGATGTAAACTCAAAGGGTGACAAGCGCACTCAGAACGACCGTAAGCTTTGGGATATTCTTCTCCAGAACTGCATCCCGAACGGCAGAAGCGTTTTGGCAATCGCATCAAGCGATGCTCACTATATTGATGTTGTTGACACAGGCTGGACTGTTCACGTAATGCCCGAAATGACTGTTGATTCACTCAAGGCTAACATTAAGCAGGGCGCATTCTTCGCAGCAGCTCGCAATATCTACTGCACAGAGGATCTTAAGCTTATGTCTGCGGCTCTCGGCGTTAATACAATTGCAAACCAAAAGGATAATGTTGACGATGCTAACTACAGATATTGGAAATGTGAACGCTATGTTACTGAGAACAGCTGGAGTGAGGAGCTTGGTTGCTACATTCGTGAAACAGTTGAAGCTCCCGATGCACCCGTAGTTACCGATATCACAGTCGACAACACTGCTGATAAAATCTCAATCACAGCAGATAACACCCGTCTTATTCGTTGGATTGCAGATGGCAAGCAGATTGCTTACACAACCGTTGACGGCAAAACAGAAAACGGTACTGTAACATCTGTAATGAACCTTAATGATTACAGCGACCAAATCGGCAGCTATGTTCGTGCGGAAATCTGGGGCGATGGCGGTATCCTTTATACTCAGGCATTCACTCTCGATTATGATGGAGCACCCGAAGCTAAGGATTTCAGCAAGTTCTTTGACTATGCTAACCTCCTTGCAGGTCTTAGAGACGGAGTTCTTACCGTTCTCAACCTTGTTCCCGGCTGGCCGCTCTTCTGGAAGCTTCTCACAGGCCGCTTCAGCACTGTTGGCTGATAAATAACTAATAAACTTAAAGTCAAAGACTGCGTAGCAATCCTACGCGGTCTTTTCTTTTTGCAATGCTCACATCGACTACAGCATTAAGTTAAAAAATATGATGAATTGTTCTTGTTGGGATTTAGAAATTAAGATACGATACCATTACATTAAAATCATTCAAAAAATTACCCCGAACCTGCCGAGTTGATCGGCTGTTCGGGGTTTTTGTTTTTTAGCTGTTAATTTTCGTTATCTGCTTCTTGGTTGTTCTCGGTTGAGATTTTCTGCTCAGGCGTTGAATTTTCGCCGTCTGAGGTTGTTTGATTTCTTTCGCAGCTTTCATCATTGCTTTGAAGCTCAGGAACGGTTACTGCGTCAATTTTCGGAGTTTCAACAATAACTGTTTCAATCAATGCTGTTTCGCCATAGCCCTTGAGCATTTTTGCAACCTTTTCTTTCTTGCGCAGAATAACAAAGAAGACAAGAATCAAAAGGATTGTTGCGGCTGTTGCAATAATGCCGATTTTCAAGCCTCTTGCTTCATATCGGAATGAGATTTCGTGTTCACCCTCGGTTAGATAGAAGCCGATGAAGCCGTTGCCGATTTTACATTCACGCATCTCGTCAACGCTGATTATCTTGCCGTCAACTGTGATTTCCCAGCTTTCGTCATAGGGAATAGAGGTGTAGAACAATGAATCCTCCTGTGCGGTAACTGTGCCATCAATGTGAGTGTCACCGAATGATTTGATGTCCATTTCACCTGCTTTGAGAATATCATAGCCCTTAGTGAATTTCTCCATATCCATTCCGCTAAGGTAAATGTCAACATAGCCTGAATTGCTGCTTTCAATCGGAACATTAACGCAAAGCGTTGTACCTGCTTCAATATATCCGAGACCGACAATGTGTTCGGATGAGAAGTTGTGCGTGTAAGCGGTTTCGCCGTAGGTGATAATGCAATCATCAATATCTGCGGAGTTAATATAGATATAATAATTTTTGCTTTCCGTGATATTATAGCAAGCTGTGAAGCCGCCCTCAGTGTCGTTTATATCCTTGAAGTAGGTAAGCTCACCAGTGTCGAAGCCCGATGAAAAATCAACCATATTATCGCAATCAATATAATCGATTGTAAGCTGGCTGAAAACCTCAGGGATTCCCGTTGCACGCTCAAAATAATCGTTTTGAACGGTAAAGGGGTTATTGTTGTTGTAATCCCAGCCGAGCGTTTCCTTGCCGACGCAATAGCCGATGTTGAGGTTGTATTTGTTTTGGTAAACGGTGAAGGTTTCTGTTTCGGTAACATAATCGAAAAGCTCTTCGCTTTGCGAGGGCGTGGTTGTGGTGTTGTCAATGATATATTTGAGCGAGGTCATCATATTGAAAACGGGAGTTTGGAAGCCGTTATATGTGTAGCTGTTAATAACATTGCCGTCAACACCCAATGAATGAATCAGTCCCGAGGTATCCTCATAAGCCATCGATGAGAAAATCGAAACGCCGTTGTAATCGTACCAGCAGGGGTCCATTCTTGTGCGTAAATCAGTCAGCTCCATGCGGTAGAACTCGTTGTTCTCACGCTTGTCTAATTTTGCCTTGAGCTGTTGGAATTCGTCATAATCATTGACATAGTAATGCTTTTGCTGTTGCATTACGTAATGCGATGTGTTGCCGACTGCCGATTCCGCAACGATTCCGCAGAAAAGGAGTAACGCAACTGCGCTTGCTTGGTATTTGTTGCTTTGAATCATAATCATCACAAGAGTATAGAAAACGATGAAAATGATTGAAATATAAACGGTGTCCTCATTGACATTCTTTGAACCGACCTTCTCGGCAAAAATGAGAAATGAGCTTGCGAAAATTCCGACTGTCAGTAGCATTTTCGGTGTGTAATCACGAAGGCTCATCAATGCCTTGTAAGCCATTACAAGGAGTATGAAGCTGTAAATATAGGAGAGGCGATAGGGTAAATCGTTGGGAAAATGGAAGCCGTGCCAAATGTAGTTGAGCATATTGGTGTTGAAGCTTGCAAAAAGAATTCCAAGCACAACAACGAATGATACCTTTTCTCTGAGCGGATATTTCTTGGAGTAAAGATAGAGCGGAACGAGCATCGCCGTAATTACGCCACAGTAAACATTCGGCAAAACATCTTCGCCGCTGCTTCTGATTGTCGGCTCAAGGGAAACAAGGTGGTTTGCAAGGAAATCAAAAATCTTGAAATAGCTCTTAAGCTCAGTGGGGAAAGTGCCAGAGGTTGCAGAAGAGCCTTGAAGAATGAAGTAAACAGGCATAAGCATAAACGCTGCAAGACCTGCCGCACCGAGCGAGGCGGTCGCAAAGCGCACGCCCGAATTGATGAAACGGGAATTTTTGAGTCTGTTAATCGGCGAAGCCTTAGGGGCTTTGAGCCTTTCGCCGCCGTCGGTAACATATTCGGTGACAACGATTTTTTCGCTCAACGGGAATTTGCCGAGGTAATAAGCCAAAAAGTATATGCAGGAGAAAATGCAGATTATATAAGCCATATAGTAGTTGCTCATCATAACAACGGCAAGCGAGAACATATAGGTTTTGAATTTGCCGTGGTTTATGATTTGCTCAATGCCGTAGATAACGAGCGGCAAAAGAGCCATCGCATCAATCCACATTACATTCCAATAATAGGCAATGAAGAAGCCGCAGAATGAATAGAGAACGCCGAAACCTGCAATCGTGAAATCGTTGCGCTTGGTCGATTTTTTGAGGTAATAAGCAAAGAAAGCACTTGCAAAAGCGGCCTTTAGCAGTACCATAAGCGATATGGCTTCAGGCATATTTTTGTGACCGAGCAAGAGCATCACAATCGCCAGAGGGCTTGCAAGATAGTTGCTGAAATTGCCGAGAAAATTTGTGCCCAAGCCTGAATTCCAAGAATATATCAGGCTCTCACCCGATGTAACTCTGTCATAAAGCTCGGCAAAAAGAGGACCGTATTGGTGATAGAGGTCCATTCTAAGCACGGTGTAATCGCCAAACGGGAATACACTGAAGCAATAATAGACAATAACCATAACAAAGGCTGTTGCACCGAAGGCAAGTAAGCTGAATCTGTTTTCGGTTATTGACTGTTTCAATTTGTTCTTTTTCACTTCCAACTACTCCTTATAAAATAATTATATTTATAATACCATATTATTGCCT
>CAYQRS010000038.1:0-11673 GCA_964419825.1 uncultured Eubacteriales bacterium | reverse complement strand
TTCTTTCACCCAAGACGGCGTTAATCGAATCGATAATAATTGATTTACCTGCGCCTGTTTCACCCGTCATTATGTTGAGTCCGTTTTCAAATTCAATATCCGCACTTTCAATTATGGCAACATTTTCAATTTTAAGGTTTTGAAGCATAGGACATAACCTCAATCGTTATTTCGAGATAAAGTTGTTAATTTCATTCATAAAATCAACAGCATCCTTTTCACTGCGGCAAAGGACAAAAATCGTATCATCACCTGCAAGCGTGCCGACGATGTTATTGAAATCCATTGTATCAACAGCGGCACAAACTGCCTGTGCCATACCCGAATAGCATTTTATAACAACGGTGTTCATTGCATAATCAACCCACAAAACTGAGGGGGCGATTATGTTATGGAAGCTTATTGAAGCCTCGTTATTGCCGCTTTTGTGGACAGAATATCTGTACTTGCCGCTCCTGCCCATTGATTTAACCAGACCAAGCTCCTTAATATCACGGGAAACGGTTGCCTGAGTTACATCAAGACCGTGTTCCTTGAGGGCGTTGAGCAGCTCCTCCTGCGTGGCAATCTCCTGCTTTTCTATTGTTTTTAATATAAGTTCAAGTCTTTTTTTCTTCATCGCAAATCAACTCCGCATTTTACTGTTTAATATTTCTGTAAAACTATCTGATTTTATTCTGATAAAGTCCGCCGAAATTTCCGCACGCTCAATCACAGCACTGCAACCGCAATCGATGTTAATGGGTTCATCACCGTCACAGGACACGCAAAGCTCGCTTTCATCGCATTTTGTTGCATAAACCCTCATTCGTTCATCAGGGCGAAAAATTATGGAATGTTTAGAAAACGAATGTGGACAAATCGGCGTTAGGATGATGCTTTCAATCGTCGGGTCAACAACAGGACCGCCTGCCGAAAGCGAATAAGCTGTTGAACCTGTTGTTGTTGAGATAATTACGCCGTCACCCAAATAATTGTTGACGGGCTTACCGTTACCCTCAACAGAAAGCTCAATTATGGTTCGCCTTGTTTTTCTTGTAAAGACAGCATCGTTAATGCAGTTGCAGCGGTAAACGCACAGGCCAGATTTATTAAAAAGCTTCACATCAAGCATCATTCTTTTGTCAACGCTGTATTCGCCGCTGAAAAGCTTATCAAGCAAATCAAGCTCGTGCCGCTCCAAGCCTGCCATAAACGCAAGCCTGCCTGCATTTATGCCGAGAATCGGCTTGCCGAATTTTGCGGCAATCTTACCCGAACGCAGGATAGTTCCGTCACCGCCGATTGCAATTATAACGTCGCTCCTTTCAGCCGCCGCTTCGATTGGCATAAAGCTCAAAGCCTCATCAGCGAACAAAGCCTCAGCATCATCGGAAACGATTATCTCAGCACCAAGCTGTTTAAGGCGTTCAATAACCTCTCTTGCAACGGGAACTGCGTTTTCTCGTGTTAAGTTGGGATTAACCGTAATTACCATAAATCAGCCTCCTCAATCCTTGTCAAGCGTCAGGTGGGAGTTTTCAACTGTTTCGGTTGGATTAACTTCAACATCCTCGGCATCTGATTTGGAAATGTAAAGCAGATATTCAATATTGCCCTCAGGACCTTTAACAGGTGAAAAATCAAGTCCCTTGATTGCAAAGCCATTCTCCTTAGCATAGCCGATGCAATTATTGATAACCTCCAAATGCACCGCCTTGTCACGAACAACGCCTTTCTTGCCGATTTTTTCCCTGCCCGCTTCAAACTGAGGCTTAACAAGGCAGACAGCCTCGCCACCGCTCTTAAGCAGAGAATACATTACGGGCAAAATGAGTTTGAGCGAAATGAAAGAAACATCAACACTTGAAAAATCAATCTCATCGGGAATTTGTTCACGGGTAACATATCGGAAATTTGTGCGTTCAAGATTGACAACTCGTTCATCACTACGAAGCTTCCACGCAAGCTGACCGTAACCGACATCGATTGAATAAACCTTAACCGCTCCGCTGATGAGCATACAATCGGTAAAACCGCCCGTTGAAGCACCGACATCCATACAGATTTTACCGCTCAAATCAAGTCCAAACGATTTAACAGCCTTTTCAAGCTTATAGCCACCACGGCTAACGAAGGGCATTTTTTCGCCCCTGACCTCAAATTTATCTTCATCGGGCTTCACAGTAGCCCCTGCTTTTAATGCTTTTTGACCGTTAACATAAACCTTGCCAGCCATTATCATAGCCTTGGCACGCTCACGGCTTTCGATAAGCCCCAAATCGACCAAAGCAACATCAAGTCTAACCTTTTCAGCCATTAAAACGCACCTCCTGCAATTTCAGCCATCGATTCGGCATCGAGCCTGTTTTTTCTTAATGTTGATTCGACAGAGCCTTGCTCAACAAAGCAATAATCAACGCCGATAAGCTCATAACCGCCTTTGTAGCCCGATTCGAGCAGGCGCAAGGCGAGCTTTTCACCAACTCCGCCGTTTTGTATTCCCTCTTCAAAGAAGAAGATTTTTCGTGAATTTTTGAGCAAATCACAAACGCTCAAATCGAGCGGCTTGATTTTGTTGAGCTTAACAACCTTTATGCTTTTACCCTGCTCCTTGAGCATATTATACGCTTTGCAGGCATTACCGAAAATTCTGCCATAAGTGACAATAGCAACATCAGCATCATTATCGCCGTAAACATCATAAACGCCATAGGTCGGCTTGAAATCATCGGGAATTTCACATTCGCCGCCCCTCGGATAGCGTATTGCAACAACATTGCTATCCTCATAAACCGCACGATGCATATCGTGGCGCATTTCAGCATAGGTTGCGGGAGAATAAATTGTAAAGTTGGATATTGTGTTCATAAATGCAACATCGAAGATGCCCTGATGCGTTTCGCCGTCTTCACCGACAAAGCCTGCACGGTCAACGGCGATAATCATTTTGCGCTTTTGCAAAGCCGCATCGTGAATCAACTGATCGTAGCAACGCTGTAAAAAGGTGGAATAGACAACAAAGAACGGTATCATCTCACCCTTTGCAAGACCTGCGGCAAAAACAACTGCGTGCTCCTCTGCAATACCGACATCAAAAAAGCGATTCGGATAATTATTGCAAAAACGGCTCAAGCCTGTTCCAAGTGACATTGCGGCTGTGATTGCGCAAATCTTATCGTTTTGCGAGGCAAGCTCACACAGATATTTGCCGAACTCATCGGAAAAGTTAGTTCCCTTGGATACGGTTTCACCGGTATCAACATCAAAGTTAGAGATTCCGTGAAAAGTGCTCGGATTCTTTTCGGCAAGCTCATATCCCTTGCCCTTCTTTGTGTTAACATGCAAAAGCACAGGTGAATTGATATGCTTTGCTTCTTCCAAAACCTCGCAAAGCTTTTTAATATTATGTCCGTCAACAGGTCCCATATATCTGAAGCCCAAATCCTCAAACATATTGCTGTTATAGATTTTATCCTTAACCGTGCGCTTAATGTCATAGACAAAGTTTGAAAGCGATTCGCCGATAATCGGGATATGCTTGAGCGCACGCTCAGTTCTGTATTTAAGCCTGAAATATTTTTTCGAAGAACGGATAACAGAAAGATATTTTGAAACAGCGCCGACATTTTTGGAAATCGACATTTCATTATCGTTCAAAATAATGATCAGCTTCGCTTCTTTATTTCGTCCTGCGTTGTTGAGCGCCTCATAAGCCAAGCCGCCTGTGAAAGCACCGTCACCGATTACGGCAACTGTATAGTTATCTCCGCCCTTGATAAGCTCTGAAACGCTTATGCCGTAAGCCGATGAAATTGATGTACTGCTGTGACCTGTTTGAAACGGATCATGCTCGCTCTCGCTCGGACGAGGGAAGCCGGAAAGACCACCCTCACAGCGAATTGTTGAAAACCTATCGTATCTGCCGGTGAGCAGCTTATGGGTATAAACCTGATGGCCAACATCGAAAACGAATTTATCGTTCGGCGAATCAAAGCAGCGATGCATTGCGATAGTAAGCTCCACAACGCCGAGGTTTGAAGCGAGATGACCGCCGTTTTTGGAAACGGTTGAAATAAGCTCACCTCTGATTTGAGCGGCAAGCTCATCTAACTGCTCAAAGCTGAGATGCTGAATATCAGAGGGAGATTTTATATTTTTGAGAATTGAATTATCCATTGTAATCAACGCCCCGAAGAACAATTATTTGGTGCGGTTGGCAAGAAGCCTTGCGTAATCGGCAAGAAATCTGCCGTTTTCACCGAACACAGCCAACGCATCAACCGCCGTGTCGGTAAGCTCATTAACGATCTCTTTCGATTTTTCAAAGCCCAGCAAAGCAGGATAGGTTGATTTATTGTTTTCTTTATCACTGCCGATCGGCTTGCCTAAAGCCTCCTCGGTTGAAGTTATATCAAGCAAATCATCAACGATTTGGAAAGCAAGACCAATACTTTCGGCATAGGTGCTTGCGGCTTCAAACGCTTTTTCATCCGCTCCTGCGGCAATACAGCCGAGAGTGCAGGCGGCAAAAATCAATCTGCCTGTTTTCAGCTCATCAGTACTGCGTAGCATATCAAGCGTTATTGCTTTGTTTTCGTGCTGTAAATCCATTGTTTGACCGCCGATCATACCAAGATGACCTGCGCAATCGGAAAGAAGCTTAACTGCCTTAACAACCTGTTCGGGTGGGAGCGATGCACCTGCGGCAACGGAAAAAGCGAGAGTTAAAAGTCCGTCGCCGGCAAGGAGTGCGGTTGCCTCACCGAACTTTTTATGGCAAGAGGGCTTACCTCTGCGGAAATCATCATCATCCATACAAGGCAAATCATCGTGTATGAGCGAATAGGTATGTATCATTTCGATTGCACAAGCTAACGACAAAGCGGCATTGACATCGCCGCCGCAAACACGGCAGAATTCTAGAACAAGCATCGGTCTTACACGCTTGCCGCCGTTTTTGAGGCTGTAAAGCATTGCTTCGGCAACCTCATCCTCCTCGCCGCCCGTCAGCTTGACATAATCGTAAAGTGCGCAGTTAATAAGAGCAATATACTCATCGTTGGTATATATTTTATTCAAAATCGTCTTCCTCCGTGCCGAGGTTAGTGAGCCTAACGATTTTTGTTTCGGCGTTATCAAGCTGTGCTTTACAGTAAACGGCAAGCTTATTTGCTTCCTCAAAAAGCTGAAGCGATTTTTCAAGAGGAATACTGCCGTTTTCAAGCTGAGTAACTATTTTTTCAAGCTTTTCCAAAGCCTTTTCGTATGTTAACTTTTCCATAAAAGATAATCTCCAATCAATAAACCGTTTTCTCGGCAGGTGTACACAAAACCTCGCCGTCGCTGAATTTAACGGTGAGCTGTTTTTTCATATTGACCTTTTTGACCGAATCAACAACCCTTTCGTCGCAATAAGCCGTCGCATAGCCTCTTGAAAGAACCTTTAAGGGACTCAAAGCGTCAAGCTTTGCACAGCTTTGTGCGAAACGGTTTTGCGAGGCTGTCAATATGAGCTTTTGCGCAGACAGCAATCGGTTGCAGAGCATATCAAGCGTTTGGTTGCCGCTTTCGATAGGCGCAAGAGGATTTTTCAAGCAGCGGCTTTCACTTAAAGCAAGCACCTTGGCTTTTTGCTGAACAATGTTCTGCTTAATAAGAGAAGAAGCGTGCATAAGCAAGCCCGAAACATAGGAGCTTTGCTCACGCCAATCAGGCACAGCAAGCTCTGCCGCCGCCGAGGGAGTCGGCGCTCTTAAATCTGCAACAAAATCGCAAATCGTAAAATCGGTTTCATGACCAACTGCTGAAATAATCGGTATAACGCTTTCACTCACGGCATAAGCAACAATTTCTTCGTTAAATGCCCACAAATCTTCAATCGAGCCACCGCCACGACCGACAATCAAAACATCGGCGGCATTGTGTTCATTAAAGAGCCTTATTGCCTGCGCAATCTGCCCCGCCGCCTCCGCACCTTGAACCTGAACGGGGCATATAATGATTTTTGTCATTGGAAAGCGCCGTGAAATTACATTGATAATATCCCTAACAGCCGCACCCGTTGAAGAGGTGATAACGCCTACCCTTTCGGGCATGGGCGGTATCGGCTTCTTGAGCGAAGCATCGAAAAGCCCCTTGGCTTCAAGCTTGGCTTTAAGCTGTTCGTAGGCAAGGTTGAGCGCACCTGCTCCGTCAGGCTGCATATCATCAACATAGAGCTGATAAACACCGTCACGCTCAAACACTGAAACACGGCCTCGGATAATGACCTTCATACCGTTTTCGGGCATAAACCTAAGCCTGCTCGCACTACTACGGAACATAACGGCTTTAATCGAGGATTTATCATCCTTGAGAGTAAAATAGAAGTGACCTGTACGATAATGATTGGTAAAATTCGATATTTCGCCATCAATAAAAAGATAGCCAAGATTCGGGTCACCGTCTATAATCGATTTGATATAAGTATTAACTTGGGTAACGGACAAAACCGGTGTTCTGTTCATATAAGTTTCTCCGTAATTGCGGTCAAAACGGCAATACCTGCCGCATTGTCGCAAGAGAATTCGGGCTTTGCGAAAACTGCGCCGTATTTTTCACCGAGCTTTTTACTGATGATTGAGTTGCTCATCACTCCGCCTGAAAAAACGAGCGGCAAATCGCCGAATTCCTTAATTATTGCTTGAGCCATTGCATCAAGACTTGCGCAGATATATTCGATGCAAAATCTTGCAACCGACTCTTTGCTTTGACCGCTTTCATACATCTGCCTGCACTTGTTTTCAACGCCCGAAAGCGAGCAATCAAGCCCCCTAATTGTGGGCTTGATTTTGAAAGCATCATCACAGGCACAGGCAAGCTCATCAAGAGCCTTACCTGCAGGGAAAGAAAGCCCCATCATAACGCCGACACGGTCAACAGCTTGACCCGCTTTCAAATCCATTGATGAAGCGACAAGCTTCGTTTTGCAAATCAGTTCATCATCCGGCTCGACTATTACAGCCTCAGTCGTGCCGCCCGAAACATGGAAAGCAACAAAACGGCGGTTGAGCAAATCAAGCCTGTTTGCAGAAAAGAGTGCAGCGGCAATATGTCCATGCTGATGAGAAAAGCGGTGAAGCGGCACTGATTTTGCCGAAGCGAACGCAGTTGCCGCACTTATGCCTGCCAAAAAGCACGGCATATATGAGCCGCTTTCACTGCGTGGGCTGACCGAAACGCCGACAGACTCAATCTTTGTCAAATCACATTCGGCGCTGAGCTTTAAAAAAAGCTCAGGCAACTGAACCGTGTGGTGAAAGACAGCATCAGCCTGCCTCAGACCGAGTTGACCCGATGCAACAGGCAAGAGCTTTTTCTGCTGATAAATTATCCCCTGCTCAACATCGTATGCCGCCAATGAGGTTGTATAATTACTTGTATCTGTACCGAGCACCAAAGCCATTTACAGCGACCTCGCAACCGTGCCGAGCAAGCCGTTGATGAATGAAGAATCATCGGGCGTTGCATAGGTTTTTGCAAGCTCAACAGCCTCGTTGATTGAAACGCCTGCAGGTATATCGTCAAAATACAAAATCTCAGTCAAAGCAAGGCGAATGATAGCCAAGGATACCTTTGAGATACGATTGATTTTCCAGCCCTTTGAGTTGTTGCTGATATGTTCATCAATCTCTTCCTGCTTTTCACAAGCGGTTTTGACCAAAGCGGTAATGAATTCATCCTCCTCAACCATTCTCAGCTCGTGAGCAAAGCCGATAAGCTCATCAATATCGGTTTCGGTGTTAAATGATTTTTCGAAAAGCAGGATGAATGCCTGCTCTCTTGCTTCTCTTCTTGTCATAGCTTGTCCCCTCCGAAAAAATAAAAATAACCCTCCGATATGCAGAGGGTAAAAATACGGTTAATTGTTTGATTTAACGGGTGCTTTATCGTCAACTTCTACGCCTGCAATAACAACATTAACTTTTGAAACCACAAAGCCTGTCATGCTCTGAACTGCGTTTTTAACAGCCTTTTGAACATCTGCCGCAACAGTCGGAATAACGACATTTTCGGCAACGTTAATATAGACCTTGATTGCATAAACGCTTTCCGTATGGCTGACATCGATAAACCTGAGGTCACCTTCGTTAATGCCGACCACAGTGCGAACATCGTTCGGCTTTTGAGCCAACGAAGTCACGCCGTTGATATCTTTGGCGGCGTTAGCGGAAATCGAAGCGATTACATCGTCGGAAATAATCAATTTTGAAGTTGAATTTACACTTGGTTGCATTTCCATTTTTAAACAACCTCCTTTATAGTTTTATATTATAACAAAGAAATTATGAATATACAACTATTTTTAATAAATATTTATTTATTTTCGGAAATTGTTATGTTTTCGCTCGTTATCGAGGTATGTTTAAGCACTATCTCCTTAATTTGCAGAATCGGAGAGCTTTCAAGCGAACCCTTTTCGCAAACGATTTCTGCCTTTTCGCCGTTGATGACAACAATACAGTCAAAGCCGCATTTTGTTTGAACAAGAGCTTGAATATCGCTTTCGAGCTTTATCAAATCGGTAAGCCTGCCAAGCTCCTCAGCCGCTTTATCTACCGCCGCCTGAGATGATGAGGAATTGTTGATAACGCTGTTAAGCTTATCAAAAGCTTCATCGTGCGATTTTTCACGGCTGAGGCGGATTTCATCAAGCGTTTTGACAGCCTTACCACCGTTCTCGCTTTTTGCCGAAACATACTGTGCATCACCGATTACCGAATAGCTGACCTTTTCATCGGTTTGCGCTCCTGCCTGGGCGGTATCGGGCTTTGTGAAATACCAATTCACAAACACAGCAGAGCCAAGCGCAAGCACAAGAGCCGACATAATGATTTGCCTTTTTTTAATGATTACATTCATAGTAAAATCTCCTTATTCTATTGGATTTTTGATACGCTTATGCGGTTAACCCCGACATCCAGCAACGCCGAGAGCATATCCGAAACAGCCGATTTGACCGCAGGGGCATCGCCACCCTCACAGAGCACCGCCACTCCCCTGACCTTCGGCGTTACGGTTTTCAAAAGCAAGCCGCTTTCTGCTTTATCGCTGTCAATAATAATATACTCACTGTTTTCATCGCTTGATTTTTCATTCTGTGAATATTTGCCGTCCTTTGCATAAACGGTTTCATAATCGCAATCAAGTGTTACGATAACCTTCGTTCTGCCTGCGCCATTCAGCGAGGAAATCATCCCTTCAAGCTTCTTCTCCAAGGCCTCTGTATATTCGCTTTCGCTGAATTCGTGCGAAGCTGTACTGTCTTTTGTCTCCTCTTTTTTCGGGCTTTGAACGACAGACGATATTACAATGAGTATAATCCCCAAGAACGAAGCTGCAACAATGGCAAGCTTTTTCTTGTCTTCAAGTAAGGGCTTGACAGCATTCTTCAAATCAATCATATCAACCTCCGTTATCTTTGATGATGGGCTTCACTCCGTAATTTTCGGAGCAAAACTCATTCAATCCGCTTACCTTTTTCAAATCAGAGCCGTTAAGCTTAACAGTAATGCTCTTTACGCTGATATTTTTTTCATCGTCAATATCTATATTTACGCTTATATCGGAACTGTTTATGCCGATATTTTTTAAATAAGCAGTTATTGATGAAACTATTTGAGCAGAGAGCAAATCGGCGGCATAATTTTCAACCGAGTCTTCAAGTGCGCTGTTTTCAACATATTCATCAAAGCCTTTAACCTCGTCAAGGCTCGGCAACTCGGCAGAGGAAAACGGCATAAAAAACGACACCAAAACAAACAAAGCAATAATCAGCTTTATCGGCTTTTGCGATTCATCATCGGGCGCAATGAAGCTAACGACCATTGTAACGATCATCGCCGTTACAAGCGAGCCTGCCCAAGAGAGTAACGTCTCCAAAACAATCAACTTCCTTTAAAAAGCATAATCAAACCGACGGAGAGTAAAAAGGTTACCGCCCCGAAAACCAAAATCACCGCTAAAAGCGTAACGCACGAGGCAACACAACGGAACAACGGTGCAACAGAGTTGAGCGCCAGCACATCGCACAAAGTGCCGAGGAGATTGAGCATAAATATCCATGCAACACATTCCGCAAGCACAGGCAAATTGATTACTGCGATAGCAACAATTCCGAACACAGCGGCGGTATTTTTGACAAGGTTAAGGCTGCCGACGATTGAAAGATAGGCATCACTGACCGCACTGCCGACAACAGGAATTGCCTTACCAATCAAAAAGCGTATTCCCCTAACAGCAACAGTATCCGCCGAAGAAGCCAACACGCCCTTGATAGACAGCATTGTTATGAAAACAGTTGCGGTAATGCTCATAACAAACAGCACTGTTTTTTTGATAAATTCAACGATTTTGCCGATGTTAATGATGTTGCCGATAGATGAAACAACGCTTAAAGAAAGGAGAATTTGAATAAGCGGACGAATATAATTATCGGCAAGCAGGCTGACAAACTGTGCCACAGTGAAAACCATTGAATTATAGCTGAGTGCAAGCGTGGGATTGCCGCTTACGGTTATGACACCTGCAAGCACGGGAATCAGGCAAAGCATAAAATCCGATTGCGCATTGATCGCAGAAACAGCCCTTGTAAGGCATGAGCCGAGCGGAACGATTATGCTCACAGCCGCAATCAAGCTCACCAAAAGCTGGGCTGTGTTACCCGATTTGCCGACTAAAAAGAGATTGACCGTAGCAGCCAAAAGCACCATTGCCGCAAGAACCGTCGCCGAAGAAAAAGGCGTTTTATATTCATTGCGAATAACTTGAAAAAGCATATCAAAGACGCTTCGGACAGAGGGCGAAAAAAGGTTTTCATAATCAACACATTCGATTCCCAATTCCTCAAGCAAAGCTTTTTGCTCATCATCAAGAGAATCAAAGAGCGTTGTTGCGCCGCTTGCCTCAAGTTGTGATTGATACCCCGAAGCCTCCTCTGCAGAGCAAACAAAGCTCAAGCCAAAAAGCAAAATTACAATTACGCTTAATCTTTTGAAAATCATATTTTTATCAAATCCGTTGTAATTTGAGCAAGCGCAGTTATCAGCGGGAAGCATAACAGCACGATTGCAACCTTGCAGGCAAAATCCACACAGGTTGCCACAGCCCTGTTCCCATTATCGGCACAAACATTGCCGACAATTTTGCCGCCGACAACAATCGCCAACGCTTTGAACAGCAAAGAAATATACTCATTGTTGATTTGCACGTTCGCCGTGAGGTTACTTGTTTGAACAAAAATATCCGTAACGCTGTCCATACATATCAGCGCAATCACCGCAACGGCAGTTAACTGAACAAAAAGAGAATATTCCGGCTTGAACTGCGAAAGCAAGGTTGAACCAATCACCGCCATAACGGCTATGCCCAGAATTTTAACAATTTCCATATTTAAAAATCCATCAGCTTTTCCAAGCTTGAAATCAAATCGGTGAGATAAGGCAACAGCATCATCACAACAACCAAAACACCCGAAAGCGTTGTCAGCATTGCGTATTCATCTCTGCCTGATTTTGATAAGACCTGATGTATGACGGCAACGCCGATACCGATTGCCGCAATTTTAAAAATCAGTAATGTTTCCATTTTTACACCAACAAAATAAATATAAATATTCCGATTGCCGCTCCCCCGAAGCGCATCAGCCTGACC
>CAYQRS010000037.1:0-11763 GCA_964419825.1 uncultured Eubacteriales bacterium | reverse complement strand
GGAGGATTAACTTATGCTTAAAATCACATTTATGGGTGCAGGAAGCACCGTTTTTGCACGCAACGTTCTCGGCGACTGTATGTGTACACCCGCATTAAGAGATATCGATATTGCTCTTTATGACATTGATGCACAGCGCTTGCGTGATTCCGAAATTATATTGAATGCAATCAATAAAAATATTAACGAGGGTAGGGCAAAAATCAAAACCTATCTCGGTGTTGAAAACCGTAAAGAAGCTTTGCGTAATGCCAATTTTGTTGTCAATGCAATTCAAGTCGGCTTCTATGACCCATGCACAATTACGGATTTTGAAATTCCGAAAAAATACGGTCTGCGCCAAACGATTGCCGATACCTTGGGAATCGGCGGCATTATGCGTGGCTTGCGTACAATTCCCGTTCTCAGCGATTTTGCACACGATATGGAAGAGGTTTGTCCCGATGCGTGGTTCTTGAACTACACTAACCCGATGGCAATTCTCACAGGCTATATGCAAAGACATACCCCAATCAAAACTGTTGGACTTTGCCACAGCGTTCAGGTATGCTCAAAGGATTTGCTTAAAAGAGTTGGTATGGAGGATAAAATCGAGGGCAGATACGACAAAATCGCAGGTATTAACCACATGGCTTGGTTGCTTGAAATCCACGATAAAGACGGCAATGACCTCTATCCCGAAATCAAGCGCAGAGCTGCCGAAATGAATAAAAAGGCCTTGGCTTCCTCAAATCCCGAGGATAAGCACGATGATATGGTTCGCTTTGAATATATGAAGAATTTCGGCTATTATTGCACCGAATCAAGTGAGCATAACGCCGAATATAATATGTTTTATATTAAGGATAAGTATCCGAATCTTGTTGCTGATTATAATATTCCGCTCGATGAATATCCTCGCAGATGTATAAACCAAATCGAGGGCTGGGAGAAGGAGAAAGCCGATATTCTCGCAGACGGTAAAATCACTCATGAGCGTTCAAGGGAATATGCCTCTTATATTATGGAAGCTATGGTTACGGATAAGCCGTATAAAATCGGCGGCAATGTCCTGAACACAGGCTTAATCGATAATTTGCCTGCAGATGCCTGCGTTGAAGTTCCTTGCCTTGTTGACGGCAGCGGAATTACACCTTGCCATATCGGCGAGCTTCCTGTTCAGTGTGCCGCAATGAATATGACGAATATCAACACTCAGCTTTTGACAATAGAAGCCGCTGTTACAGGCAAAAAGGAGCATATTTACCAAGCCGCAATGCTCGATCCTCATACTGCTTCCGAGCTTAGTATTGATGACATAAGAAAAATGGTCGATGAGCTTATCGAGGCTCATGGCAATTGGCTTCCGAAATATCACTGATAAGATGCTTGATTTAACTCAGCCGTCCGATAGGGCGGCTGTTATTTTTATATAATGTTGACAAGTTAATGCAAGTGAACTATAATAGTTAATGTGAGTTAACTTGAATTGCAGAAATGAAATTATTTTATTTGAGGTGAATGGTGATATGACAAGAGAAGGCATTTATGAATTTATAAAGCGCCAAAAGACTTCGGTTATTTCTTCTGTTGGCGGCGATGGCTATCCTGCAACCCGTGCATTGATTCAGCCTGTTTTGATTGACGGCAATGATATTTATTTTGCAACCTACACTTCTTCAAGGAAGGTATCGCATTACAGAGCGAATCCCAAAGCCTGCGTTTACTTTTTTGAAAAGGGCAGAAGCTTTTCAGGCGTTGAAATCAAGGGCGAAATGTCTGTTTTGACTGACTCACAAACAAAGCAGAGATTCTGGAAACCGTTTTTCACTCGCTTCTACAAAAAAGGTGTTACCGATCCTGATTATTGTATTCTGAAATTTACAGGCTTCGAGGCTCAATGGTTTACGAACCAAAGAACCGAAACCGTGAAGCTTTAAGGAGAACAGCTGTGGATAAATATATGAACGCAAACATAGTCCTTTCCAAGTTTTCAAGGAATTATATGGAGCTTAAAAAAGACCTGCCAATCAGACCGAGCGAAATGGCTGTTCTTAATATCATCACTCAGCGAAGCGGTCAATACACTCCGCTTATGATTGCTGAACTGCTTGGCGTATCCAAGCCGATGATTGCGGCACATATTCAGGTTCTTCTCAAGGAAGGCTATATTCGCAAGGAGGCTTCTGTTGAAGATAAACGCAGTTTTTATGTTATGCCGACAGGTAAGGCGATTGCGTTAACCGATAAATTCAAAATCAAGCAAGCTGATTATCTTAAAGAGATTGAAGCAATGCTCGGCGATGCTGAATTTGAGCAGCTTGTTTATCTGCTCGATAAAGCAATGCCTGCATTTGAGAAAATGAAAGGGGAATAAAGATGCAAAATAATGAAATAGGTAAAGCTGTTGCGTGGAACCCTTGGCACGGCTGTAAAAAAGTCAGTGCCGGTTGCAAAAATTGCTTTGTTTACAAAATGGATAGGCGTTACGGCAGAGATACAACGGTCATAACAAAGGGCAAAACCACATACGAGCTTAAAGACAAGGATTGTCCTTACGGCTCGCTTGTTAAATTATGCTTTTCATCTGATTTTTTCATTGAGGAAGCTGATGAATGGCGTGACGGCTGTTGGGATTTCATCCGCCGCCGTAAAGACTGTACTTTTGTTACAACCACAAAGCGCCCTGAACGAATTAAGGATTGTGTTCCTGCCGATTGGGGCGAGGGTTGGGAGCATTTCCATTTGAGTATTTCGATTGAAAATCAAGAAATGGCAGATAAACGCTTGCCTCATTTTTTGGATGCTCCGCTCAAGCATCGTGAGGTTTTCTGTTCTCCGCTTATTGCGCCGATAAAGCTCGGCAAGTATCTTGATACGGGTTTAATCAAATGCGTTAATGTCGGCGGCGAAATGTCGCCAAAAAATGAGGTTCGCCCGATTATGTGGGAATGGGTGCGTGATCTGTATTTAGAAGCAAAGGAAAGAGACATTGAATTCTATTTTCATCAATGCGGTTCAATGTTTATGCGTGACGGCGTTAATATTGGCAAATGGAAGCTGAATGATCAGATTGTCCGTGCTGAGGAGATACAGCACGAATTGGAAGCAATGTACGGCGAAACACCGAAAAGCGAAAGCAGAACACGCTGTTGAGGAGGATATTATGAACAATACAGAGCTTGAATTTTATCCGAAGCATCCCTCGGATATAAAAACGCATAAGATTGAAACTACACCTATGCCTGTTCTCGTCCAATCCGCTCCTTTTGATGCCAAGAAGCTTTGCGACGAATTCAATGCCGATGCAGATAGCTTTTTCAAAAAATATGTTGATAAGCGTTTTTGCGTTACGGGTGTTACCAAAAAGATTGGTCCTGATATTCATAACAAGCCGTCGATTGAAATATCCGATAGCGTTAGAGGCGAAACCTATGCGCTTGTGATTTTTCCGAATGATGAGCATTACAGCAAGGTTAGCATTGGTGATACCGTTACTGTCTGCGCAAATTATCTTGTTATGAGCAATCATTACGGCGTTGTTATGAAATACAGCGAGCTTATTAAGGCAGAAAAATGAATATAGTGAAAATTATATCTGTAGTGCTCGCAAGCGTTATGCTTGTGGCTTGCGGCACAGCAGTAGAGGATTATGAGGAAAATGCCACTATGAAAGAAACAGTGAATGAGCATAATTCAATAGTGTTAAACTATCCGTTATTTGATGGCGAAAAAGTCATAACAAATGCATCGGTTACAATAAAAAACGGTGTGATTGCAGCTGTAAACGAGGCTGAGAGCGTTGATTCCGATCACTTTCTTATGTCGGGCCTTATCGATGCTCACACTCATATTACAACCGATGCTCAAATTCAAACAATGCTGAAAAACGGCGTTGTGGCTGCTTGCGATGTTGCGGCATCCGATTGGCTGATTGAGCATTCCGAGAGCTTTTCGATTATTTCATCTGCCGGAATGACAATGGGCACATTGAACGGCAAATCGTATGTCAAAAAAGCAATCGAAAGCGGTGCACGCTATATCAAAGTGTTGCTAATGGAGCCGAATTTGATGCTGAAGAGCGTTCTGAGTGATATTTGCAATACTGCACATAAAAACGGAATTAAGGTTGCCGTTCATGCTGTTTCGGTTAAAGCTGTCCAGATGGCTGTCAACTGCGGTGCGGATATATTGATACACGTTCCGATGAAAGAGGAATTTCCGAGAGAACTTGCCGAAGCTATTGCTGCAAAGCAAATTGCAGTTGCACCGACTCTTGTTATGATGGAAGCTTTTTCAAAAAGCGATAGGAACGGATATAAGCCTGAGCATTATCAAAATGCTGAAAACGCTGTGAGATTGCTTCATGAATGTGGTGTCGAAATTCTTGTTGCCACCGACGCTAACATCGGCTCTTATGCTCCTGCTGTTGAATATGGTGCTTCTATGCACAGAGAAATGAATCTCCTCGTTAAATCAGGCTTGACTCCGCTTGAGGCTTTGGCGGGTGCAACAAGTAAGGTTGCCGAGGTGTTTGACATTGCCGATATCGGTAGTGTTGAGCCAAACAAGCGAGCGGTACTTATGCTTATTGAGGGAAGACCTGATAAGGATATAACCGACATATCGAAAATAAAGCAAATATGGATAAACGGAGAACCGATTTTATGAGAATTATAACCATTGAAGAGCATATTTCCGGCGCACCGATTGACCGTTATTTAGCAAAATATTCTGCGGAAGATGCACCGTATATGTCTGCGGCGCACGGCAAAGGTCGCCCTTACGAGGCTGATCCGCAGCTTTTCGGTGATTTGGATAAACGCCGTATTGAGGATATGGACAAAAACGGAATTTCATTGCAAATTCTGTCTTGCCCTGCAAAATCGCAACTTTTGCCGAAAAACGAGGCGTTGCAAATTGTAAGCGAAACCAATGACTTTTTGGTCGAAGCTGTAAAAAAGCATCCTGACCACTATGCCGCTTTTGGATTGTTGCCTTGGTCAAATTCCAATGCATCGGTAAAAGAAGCTGAGAGGATAAAAAAGCTGGGTTTTAAAGGCGTTTTACTCAGCGGCAGAGCATCAGGCGGCAATGCTTTCCTTGATGACGAAGCGTATAAGCCTGTATTAGAGGCTTGTGAGGCATTGGAGTTGCCAATTTATGTGCATCCCGGCGCACCGCTCAAAGCTGTTCAAGAGCCGTATTACGGTGGGCTTGGCGATGAAATCAGCGCAAGGCTTTCTTTGCACGGCTGGGGCTGGCACAACGAAGCAGGTATACAGGTGCTTCGCACTATTTTGGCAGGTCGCTTTGATGAGTTTCCAAAGCTCCAACTTATTGCAGGGCATTGGGGTGAGATGTTGCCGTTCTTCCTTTCACGCATTGATCAGTCAATGCCGCAATCAGTAACCAAATTGAGCAGAACGGTTACGGAAACCTTTAGGCAGAATGTTTACGTTACGCCAAGCGGTATCTTTGATTATCCCCAGCTTAAATTTTGCATAGAGGTGCTTGGAGCTGACCGTATCATTCACTCGGTGGATTGTCCTTTTATTGGCAATGAAGGCGCTCTTGCGTTTATTGAAAATGCACCGATCAGTGAATCTGAAAAAAAACTTATTGCCTGCAAAAACGCAGAAAATTTATTCAAATTATAAAGGAGAATGGATATGAACACATTAGAAGCAATTTACAGCAGAAGATCTATCAGGAATTTTAACGGAAAGAGCATTAGTGATGATGAGCTTAATGAGATACTTAAAGCAGCTTATGCCGCACCTGTCGGCAGGGCAATGTATGATACCTTGAGTATGACCGTTGTGACAAATAAAGCTTTGCTTCAAAAATGGGAGCAGTATATGGGAAATGCCTTTGGTAATCCCGATATGCACCCGTTTTACGGCGCACCGACCGTTATTTTGGTTTCATCTATGGGAGAAGGTAATGTAAATTATTCAAACGCCGCAACGCTTGTGCAGAATATGGCACTTGCCGCAACCGATATGGGCATTGGTGCTTGTCATATTTGGGGTGCAGTCGATGTTTTAAACAGTAGCTCCGAGCTTATAAAAGAGCTGAAAGTACCCGAAAATATGACACCTTGCTGCGCAATAGCGCTCGGACAT
The DNA here is from genome assembly GCA_964419825.1 of uncultured Eubacteriales bacterium. Classification (GTDB taxonomy): domain Bacteria; phylum Bacillota; class Clostridia; order Oscillospirales; family Acutalibacteraceae; genus UBA8612. Next base: position 5,656 of record CAYQRS010000037.1, on the reverse strand, counting down.
TTTGACGGCGAATATGAGCTGCGTGAAATCGCCGAAAACCGCATTAAGACAGAGTTTGTGAAGTAATTAACGCTTACGCACTTAATTGTTTATATAGAAAGGTGTGCACTTTATGCAAAAGCTTGAAAGGCTCGGTCTCGGCTGTATGGGTATGTCCAACCGCCGCAATCCCGAAAATTCAGTCAAAACTATTCACAAAGCACTTGATTGCAACATCAGTCTTTTAAACACAGGTGAGTTCTATTCTGCTGGTGAGAGTGAAATGATTGTCGGAGAAGCGCTAAAGGGAGTTGATAGAGATAGCTTTTTTATCTCGGTTAAGTTTGGCGTATTGCCGCAAACAGGCGGTGGAATATATGGTCTTGATAACAATCCTTTTAATATAAAAGGGCATCTTGCTTATTCACTTTCGAGGCTTGGCATGGATTATGTCGATTTGTATCAGCCTGCTCGTCAAGATACTGCTATTCCTGTTGAGGAGGTTGTTGGTGAAATTTCAAGGCTTGTTGAGGCAGGATATGTTCGCAACATAGGTCTTTCAATGGTGGATGCAAAAACTCTTCGTCGTGCTTGCAAAGTGCATCCGATTCACACGGTTGAAATGTCTTATTCCTTAATTGAGCGAGATATTGAGAAAGAGCTTATTGATACTGCGAGAGAGCTTGGAGTCAAGGTGCTCGCTTTTGGAACGATTGGTCACGGGCTTTTTGCCGACAATGTTCTTGCTAACGCCGAAAACAATCCTCGCATGGCTCGTGGTATGCTTGCACCTGAGCACAGGGATGCAAATCTTCCGATGATTAGAGAGCTTAAAAATATCGCCAATGACAAAGGAATAACGCTTTCACAGCTCGCTCTTGCGTGGTCACTCGCAAAATATGACAACGTGCAAAGTCTTGTAGGCACTACGAACCCTGAGCATTTGCAAAGTGCCGTTGATGCTTTGAATATTACGCTTGCCGAAGAGGATATTCAAGCTATCGAATCTGCAATTCCCATAGATAAGGTAAGTGGAAGAGGTATGCGTTCATTTCTCTTTACAAACGGACGAATGTCACAGATTCAACCTTAAAATCCGCAAAAACCGGAGGAGATTTGTTAATCGCCTCTGGTTTTTTATGTCAATTTATTGTTTTTTGCAATTCACTTTTTCGTTTCTATTTGAAATTTGTCGAGAAGAATATTTGCTAAAATAATTTCGCCGATGAATTCGTTACCATAGATGTTTTCAATTTCTCGCAAAACATCCGTGTTTTCTGCCATATCAATTTTTTGGCAGAGGAATTTACCACCCGATAAAACGGATATAAGCAGCTTTGTTGCAGTTTTATCCATAATCTGTCGTCACGATTGTTCTTTCGGGTATTGTAAAGTGAGTTTAAAACCAGCGCAATAATACTTGGTACGGTGAAGCGTATCGTCAGTTTCCCGCTTCGCACAGTACCGAGCGGATTGGAAGCTAAAGCTGTTTGTTCATGTAATGAACCTCCATTGATTTAATTTAAACCATGTTAGAGTAACAGAGTCAATATCAAAAATCCAAAGTGCAAACAAAACACAAATATGTATAGATTCTTTTACATAAAATTCATATTTTAGTATTGACCTTGATGTTCAAAAATGATATAATCTAACCCAGTTAGGAAAATTAGGAGTGGTTAGGTGTGGCTACAGAAGAACAGATTGAAGCCCTGCTGAAGCAGTTCAAAAAAGCGCCGCCCTCAGAGTGCTTTCATGGCTTTGATATGAGCTCTGCAGGAGTTCGGGCAATCTTGAAGCTTTTGAATGAAACAGACAGTAAGGTAACTGCGGGAAAAATCAGCGAATGTATGAATGTCAGCACCGCAAGAGTTGCCGTTTTGTTAAAGAAAATGGTTGCCAAAGGGCTTATTGAAAAAGAAAACGATTCAACCGACGGTCGTGTTGTCGTGGTGAAGCTTTCGAAACACGGTAAACAAGTCGCAGATGATTTAAAAGCGGAATTATATGGTCATATCAGCGAGATGATTGACAAAGTCGGTATGGATAAAATGCTTGAGTTTGCCGCAATTTCAAATGAAATTCACTCGGTAATGAAACAATCGCATCAGAATATTCATATATAATGAGAGGCAGATAAATTTTTAAATATCTGCTCTCTCTTTTTACTTAATATCTAACCGAGTTAGAAATATAAATGAAGGAGAAATACGATGATTAAAGTATTGAAGAAAATGAAATTACAAGATTGCTGTTATGCTCTTGTCTGTGTCGCTTTTATTGTGGTGCAGGTTTGGCTCGATATGACCATGCCGCAGTATATGAACAAAATTACCGTTCTTATCGAAACACCCGGAAGCGTTATGTCCGAGGTATGGAAGGCAGGCGGTATGATGCTGCTTTGTTCGCTCGGCAGCGTTGTTGCATCGGTTATTACGGCGATTTTTGCCTCCAGAATAGGTAGCAATCTGAGCTTTACCCTGCGTGAGTGTCTGTTTAAAAAGGTGCAGACTTTTTCTATGGAGGAAATCGGCAAATTCTCTACAGCAAGTCTGATTACCCGTTCCACCAATGATATTCAGCAGGTGTTGATGTTCATTGTTATGGGCTTGCAAATGCTTATAAAAGCACCTGTAACAGCAGTTTGGGCAATTTGCAAAATTGCGGATCAGCAATGGCAATGGTCAATGACAACCGCAATCGGCGTTGTTATCGTTCTTGCTGTGGTCGGCATTTGCATAACTCTTGTTTTACCCAAGGTTAAGAGGATGCAAAAGCTCACTGATGATATTAACCGTGTTACCCGTGAAAATTTGAACGGTCTGCGTGTTGTAAGAGCATACAATGCAGAAAATTATCAGGAAGAAAAATTTGAAAAAGCCAATGACGAGCTGACAAGAACTCAGCTTTTTCAACAGAGAACAATGGCATTTATGATGCCCACAATGCAGCTTGTGCAAAGCGGCTTGATGCTCGCTGTTTATTGGATTGGCGCTGTGCTGATGAGTACGGCCGCCGACAGAATCGGTTTATTCGGCAATATGATGGTGTTCAGCCAATACGGAATTATGATTGTTATGTCATTTATGATGCTTGTAATGCCGTTTATGATGCTGCCCCGTGCTTCTGTTGCCGCAAAGCGTATCAATGAAGTGCTTGATACAGAGCCGAGTATCCACAACGGCACGGTTACAGACGGCAAAGATGGCGTTATCGGCGAGGTTGAATTCAAGAATGTTTCCTTCCGCTATCCCGATGCAGAGGAATATGTTATTCACGATATTTCTTTCACCGCAAAGAAAGGCGAAACAGTTGCCTTTATTGGTTCAACAGGTTGCGGCAAAAGCACCGTCATTAACCTTGTGCCTCGTTTCTATGATGCAACAGAGGGCGAAGTGATCGTTGACGGCGTTAATGTCAAGGATTATGACCAGCATGCGCTCCGCAATAAAATTGCTTATGTTTCGCAAAGGGCAACTCTTTTTTCGGGCAGCATAAATTCAAACATTGCTTACGGCGATAACGGCAAGGGTGAGCCTAATGCTCAGGATATTGCCGATGCGGTTGAAACGGCACAGGCAATGGATTTTGTTGAAAATCTCCCCGAAAAATATGATGGCTATGTTGCACAGGGCGGTGCAAACTTCTCAGGCGGTCAAAAGCAGCGCCTTTCCATTGCCCGTGCGATTGCCCGAAAAGCCGAAATTATTATTTTCGATGATTCATTTTCAGCTCTTGACTATAAAACTGACCGTGTTCTCAGAAAAGCTCTTGATGAAAAATGCGGCGATACAACCCGCCTTATTGTTGCGCAGCGAATCGGAACAATTCGTGATGCTGATAAGATTATTGTTTTGGATGATGGAAAAATGGTTGGTATAGGTCGTCATGATGAGCTTATGCAATCCTGCGAGGTTTATCAGCAAATTGCTCTTTCACAGCTTTCAAAGGAGGAATTGGCATAATGGAAAAGAAAGAATATCAAATTGGTCAAGCACAAAGCCGTCCTATGCGCCGTGGACCGGGTGGACCGGGAGGCAGAATGGGCGCACACGAAAAGCCCAAAGACCTTATCGGTACTTGGAAAAAACTGCTTGGTTACTGTAAAAAGTATATCTTATCCATCGTCATTGCTCTGCTTTGCGCTGTCGGCGGAACTATCCTCACGCTTATCGGTCCTGATAAGCTTTCAGAAATCACAAAATACATTCAGCAGGGGCTTATCAGCGGCAATGTTGATTTGAATGCCGTTGCCAAGGTAGGTATTACACTTGTTTGCTTTTATGCGACAAGCTGGTTGCTTTCGGCGGCACAGAGCTTTATTATGGCTACAATTACGCAAAGAGTATCAAAATCAATGCGTAAGGATATTTCTCACAAAATCAACCGTCTTCCGATGTGGTATTATAACCGCACTTCAACAGGCGATGTACTCTCCAGAGTTACAAACGATGTCGATACGATTGGTCAATCACTTAACCAAAGTATAGGAACTTTGATTACGCAAATTGTTCTTTTCTTCGGCAGTCTTATTATGATGCTCGTAACCAACTGGATAATGGCTTTGACGGCTGTTGCGGCAACGATTATCGGTCTGATTATAATGCTTGCCATTATGAGTCGAAGCCAGAAATACTTTAGCCGTCAGCAGAAGAATTTGGGTGCGCTCAACGGTCATGTTGAGGAGATTTATGCAGGTCACACCGTTGTTAAAGCCTATAACGGTGAGGCACAGGCAGAGAAAGAATTTGACAGGCTCAACAGCAATCTGCGAAGCAGTGGCTTTAAGGCACATTGCCTTTCGGGACTTATGATGCCGCTTATGAACTTTATCGGAAACTTTGCCTATGTTGCGGTTTGCATCGTCGGCGGTACATTGGCTATCAATGGCACAATTGGTATTGAGGTTATCGTTGCATTTATGCTTTATGTTCGCTATTTCACACAGCCGCTTTCTCAGGTATCGCAGTCAATGCAATCCTTGCAGTCTGCCGCAGCCGCAGGTGAGCGTGTGTTTGAATTTTTGGAAGCCGAAGAAATGGAAGATGAGAGCAACAAAACAAAGAGCCTTGAAAATGTTAAAGGCTCGGTTGAGTTTAGCCATGTAAAATTCGGCTATGAGGATACGGATAAAACCGTTATTAACGATTTTTCGGCAATCGCAAAGCCAGGTCAAAAAATCGCAATAGTCGGACCGACAGGTGCAGGCAAAACAACAATGGTTAACCTGCTTATGAGATTCCACGAAATTCAAGGCGGCGAAATCCGCATCGACGGTGTTTCGACGAAGGATATTACCCGTGAAAATCTGCACGAACAATTCTGTATGGTTTTGCAGGATACATGGCTTTTCGAGGGAACTGTAAAAGAAAATCTTATATATTCAACACCGAATGTGTCGGATGAAAAAATTCACGAAGCGTGCAAGGTTGTCGGTCTTGACCACTTTATCCGCACATTACCTCAGGGCTATGACACGGTCTTGTCAGATCAGGTCAATCTCTCGCAGGGACAGAAGCAGCAGCTTACCATTGCCCGTGCGATGATTGCCGATAAGCCGATGCTGATTCTCGATGAGGCAACCTCCTCCGTTGATACACGCACGGAAATTCAAATTCAAAACGCAATGGATAAGTTGATGCACGGAAGAACCTCCTTTGTTATCGCTCACCGTCTT
>CAYQRS010000036.1:0-12252 GCA_964419825.1 uncultured Eubacteriales bacterium | reverse complement strand
GTTATCATCTGTACCGATGCCGATGTTGACGGCTTCCAGTGCGAATCTGGAAGCCGTCAACATCGGCATCGGTACAGATGATAACCTTACTCCAACGCAGGTTATCCATATTAAAGGTTGACAAATCCTTTGCCGCCTTGCCCTTGACCTCAATGCCGCAGCCGAGAACCTTGATAAGGTCTGTGATGATTTCGCTTTTGAAAATCTTTTCGTATTCGCTTTTAAGGCAGTTGAGAATTTTACCTCTGACAGGGATGATTGCCTGAAACTCGCTGTCACGGCTCTGCTTACAAGCACCGAGAGCCGAATCGCCCTCAACGATGAAAAGCTCACGCATACTGACATCTCTGCTGCGGCAATCGACGAATTTCTGCACTCGGTTAGCCATATCGTTATTCGATTGCAAATTCTTTTTAATTGTCTGCCTTGTTGTTTCAGCCTTAACACGGCTGCGCATATTTATCAAAACCTGATTGCAGATTTTTTCGGCATCGAGGGGATTTTCAATGAAATAAATCTCCAACTGATGTCGCAAAAACTCCGTCATAGCCTCTTGAATAAACTTGTTTGTGATGCTCTTTTTGGTCTGATTTTCGTAAGAGGTTTGAGTTGAGAATGAGGATATGACCAAAATCAAGCAATCCTCAACATCTTGGAAGCTGATTTTTGAATCGGTTTTGGTGTACTTGCTGTTTTGCTTGAGGTAAGCATCAATCTGCGAAACAAAAGCACTCCTTGCCGCCTTTTCGGGCGAACCGCCGTGTTCAAGCCACGAGGAATTGTGGTAATATTCTTTAAGCTGTGCTTTATTTGAAAAGCGCAGAGCGATGTTGATTTTCAGCTTGTAATCCTTTTGGTCACTGCGGTCACGACCGACACGCTCGGCAGACCAAAGCTGAGTCGGTGTCATTGCGCTTTCGCCGCCGACCTCATCAACATAATCCTTAATACCGTCTGCGTAAGTATATTCGTATGTTTCGTAAGAATTGGTATAACCCTTTTGGTCACGCAGAATAAAGCGAACGCCTGCGTTGACGATTGCCTGACGCTTGAGCATTGACTGATAATATTCAAGCGGAATCGCAATATCGGTGAAAACCTCCAAATCGGGCTTCCATTTGATTCTTGTGCCTGTATCCTTTTTGGCATAGGGCTCTTTAATCATTTCGCCGTTCGGCTCGCCCTTTTTGAAATTGAGCAGATAACGGAAGCCGCCTGTTTTAACCTCAGCCTCCATATATTCGGAAGCGTATTGGGTTGAACACAGACCAAGACCGTTCAAGCCGAGCGAATATTCATAGCTGCCGTTGTCATTTGTATCGTATTTGCCGCCTGCATACATCTCGCAGAAAAGCAGCTCCCAGTTATATTTGCCCTCATTTTGGTTGTAATCGACGGGAATACCTCTGCCGAAATCCTGTACCTCAACCGAACCGTCTGTGAAACGGGTTATAACGATTTTGTCACCGTGACCCTCACGGGCTTCGTCGATTGAGTTGGAGATAATTTCAAAAACGGAGTGCTCACAGCCCTCCAAACCGTCTGAACCGAAAATGACCGCAGGGCGCATACGAACTCTGTCTGCGCCTTTGAGCGATTTAATGCTGTCATTGCCGTATTCGGCTTTTTTCTTTGCCATATTTTTCCCTCTCTTTTACCGCTTTTGCCGACACTACTGTTAAATAGCGTCGGCAAATAAGGGTGTATTATGGTTTTGATTAGTCTGCCTGAGTCGGTGCTTCCTCGGTGGGAGCTTCCGTATTCTCCTCTGCTGAAGCATTGCCGCTCATAATTTGACGGAATGTTTCGCCGTCCATCTTTTCCTTTTCGATAAGATAAGCGGAAACAACGTGGAGCTTATCCATATCGGCGGTGAGAATTTTCTCACAGCGCTTGTAAGAGCCTGTTACAATCGCATTGATTTCCTTATCGATTTGACCTGCGATGTTCTCGGAATAATTGCGTGTATGGCTATAATCTCTGCCGAGGAATACCTCATCATTGCCAGAAGTGAAAGCAATCGGACCGAGGCTGTCGCTCATACCGTAGCGTGTAACCATATCGCGTGCAATCTGTGTTGCTCGCTCAATATCGCTGGAAGCGCCTGCGGAAATATCGCCGAGAACAAGTGCCTCGGCAACTCTGCCGCCAAGGAGCGAAACAATATCATCAAGCATACTGTTTTTGGTTGTGTAATTCTTTTCCTCAGTCGGGATATACATTGTGTAACCGCCTGCTCTGCCTCTGGGAATGATTGAAATTTCCTGAACAGGGTCGTGATTTTCAAGGTGGAAGGCGGCGATTGCATGACCTGCCTCATGGTAGGCTGTGAGCTTTTTCTCTTTGTCGCTCATCTTGTGAGATTTTTTCTCTGTACCGACAATAACCTTAACTGTGGCTTCTTCAATTTCTCTCATTGTGATTGCCTTTTTACTGCGTCTTGCAGCCAACAGAGCGGCCTCATTAAGCAGGTTTTCAAGGTCAGCACCCGTGAAGCCGATTGTAGAACGGGCGATTGCGTTAAGGTCAACATCAGGGCCGAGCGGCTTACCCTTTGCGTGAACCGCAAGGATTTCCTCCCTGCCCTTTTGGTCGGGATAGTTGACGGTTATCTGCCTGTCAAATCGACCTGGGCGAAGCAACGCAGGGTCAAGAATATCGGGGCGGTTTGTTGCGGCGATAATAATAACGCCTTCATTTGCACCGAAGCCGTCCATTTCAACAAGCAACTGGTTGAGGGTTTGCTCACGCTCATCGTGACCGCCGCCCATACCTGCGCCTCTGTGACGACCTACGGCATCAATTTCATCGATAAAAATGATTGCAGGGGAATTCTTTTTTGCCTGATCGAACAAATCACGCACACGGCTTGCACCGACACCGACATACATCTCAACGAAATCTGAGCCTGAAATTGAGAAGAACGGAACATCGGCTTCGCCTGCAACAGCCCTTGCAAGCAGGGTTTTACCTGTACCGGGAGGGCCAACAAGCAGTACGCCCTTGGGGATGCGTGCGCCAAGCTCGTTGAACTTATGCGGATCTCTGAGGAAATCGACGATTTCGGCAAGCTCCTCTTTTTCTTCATCCGCACCTGCAACCTGTTCAAAGGTTGTTTTGCGTTTTTCGTCTTTTGCGTTTTTAATTCGAGCCTTGCCGAACGAAAGTGTTTTGTTGGTTTCGTTGTTGAACGATTGTCCCATACGCTTGACCATAACGAACATTATTACAGCAAGCACAACCATAAGAATAACCGTCGGCAAAACGTTGAGCAGCCAACTGTTTTCCGTTCCACGCTCGTAATCGAGCTTGATCGGATCATCGGGGTTAGCTTTGTTATGCTCCGAAATCAGCGGATGAACGTCGTTAACAAAGATTTCGACATTCGGCACGGTGTATTTCTTGGGAGCTTCACTGCCCTCCTCGTAATAGACCAGTGCGCCCGACGAAAGGTTAAGCGTACATTCCGTAACCTGACCTGCCTCAAACTTTGCGATAACTTCATAATATTTAAGCTTCGTGCTTTCGGCAGATGAGGTGATGAAATAAAAAGCAAGACCCATTATCACAATCGGAATTATGATATAAGGCAGAAAATTTTTCAGCTTTTTAGTATCCATTTTTTCACTCCTTCTGTTTTTTGTGTTTATCGGTTATTTATTTTCGTAAACCTCAGGTTTAAGCACGCCGACAAAGGGCAGATTGCGGTATTTTTCATCGTAATCAAGACCGTATCCGACGATGAACGCATCAGGAACCTCTGCACCGACATAATCAGCGTGAATATCGGTTTCTCTGCGCTCCGGCTTATCGAAAAGCGTTGCGATGCGTATACTGCTCGGATTGCGCAAGGAGAGAATATCCATCAGCGACGAGAGCGTTCTGCCGCTATCCAAAATATCTTCGACGATGAGGACATCATATCCCTCAAGGTTCAAATCAAGGTCTTTAATAATCTTGACTGTTCCAGATGATTTTATGCCGCTGCCATAGCTTGAAACCGCCATAAAATCAATACGGCACGGAATCGTAATATTGCGCATAATATCGGACATAAATACGATTGAGCCCTTGAGTATGCTTACAAGAAGCAGGTTTTTATCCTTGTAATCCTCGCTGATCTGCTTACCGAGGCGAGCAGTCATAGCCTGAATATCCTCCGCTGAAAAGAAAACGGATTGAATATCGTTAAGCATAATTATACCTCCGCATTTTCTATGATTAAAAATTGTTTTGTGTTTTCATCTGCCGCACAGCTTTCATCAACGCCGATGCCCTGCACCCAGACAACGCTGCTTTCATCACGCAGGATCGCCACGGCATTACGCTGCTCCGAGGGAATTGAAGCCTCGTTAAAAAGCTTGCGTAGCTGTTTGGTGACACCTCTGCCGAGTGGCTTGATTTTATCGCCCGAACGGTAAGAGGTGAAAAATAGTTTACCATCTATTTTAGCATAATCTATGACATTAGCCAATACTCTTTTGTTAATTTTTTGTGTATTTATTTTGTCATTCTTGTCAAAAAGGCTTGTTTTAAGCGTTCCGCAAGGCAATTCGTTCAAGCCGAGGTGCATTTGCGTTTCCCACGGCTGAATCGGCTCTTCGATTTTTCTGAGCGCTCCGTCTTTGACTCTGAGCCTCAAATCACCGCAAACCTGCGTTTCACCGCCGCCGAGAATCGAGCAAACGGCATCAATATGGTGAGCCTGCGGCAAAACACCACTCATATCAAAAATTATTTTGGCAACAGCCCTTTTCTTAACGGCAGGGTGGCTTTTTTCAAGCGGCTCTGTCAAAAATCCGCCTTGAATTTTCGCACTCTCGAAGGTCGCCTGAGCCATTTCGTCAAGCAGAGCCTCATCCTCTCTTATGCTGCTGAGCGCCCTTGAAAACGCCTTATCGAACGATGGGGTGAGCTTTTTAAGCTGTGGAATTATATTAAGACGCAAAAAATTGCGTGAATATTCATCGGTTAAATTCGTGCTGTCCGTAACATAGGTGAGGCTGTTTTTTCGGCAATATTCTTCGATTTCAGCCCTTGAGCAATCAATAAGCGGTCTGATTATGTTGCCCCTTTTCGGCGGAATCGAGCAAAGCCCCTTCAACGCCGAGCCACGGCTGAGATTGAACAAAAAGGTTTCCTCACAATCCGAAAGCGTGTGAGCAGTTGCGACCAAGGCATCTGGTGCGGCGGCGGCAAAAAAAGCATAACGCTCCTGCCTGCCACATTCCTCCAAGCCTAAGCCCTTTTCCTTGGCGATTGACGGAATATCAGCTTCGCCGAGGATGATTTCAACGCCCATTTTTCGGCAAACCTCAATGCAGAAATCACGATCTCTTTCTGCCTCCTCACCACGGATTTTGTGGTTGAAATGTGCCGCAGAAACGGTAATTCCGAGTTCATCCTTAAGCCTGTATAAAACATCAAGAAGCGCCATCGAATCCGCTCCGCCTGAAAAGGCAACCAAAACACGGTCACCTCGGCGAAGCATCTGATGACGCTTTACGGTTTGAATTACTTTAGTATTCATTGCGAGTTTTCTCCGCTGAAGCGAAAAGAGTGAATTCACCGTGCCAATGCATCGGAACGGTATCAAGAGGACCGTGACGGTTTTTGGCAATAATCAGCTCCGCCTCATTTTTCTTGTTCAGATCCTCCTCGGTGAGAGGACCTTCCTTTTCGCTGATATAGTAAAAGGGACGGTAGAGCATAAGAACAATATCGGCATCCTGCTCGATTGAACCCGAATCACGCAGGTCGGCAAGCATCGGCTTATGCGATTTACCTCTGCCCTCGGTAGCTCTGGCGAGCTGCGAGCAAACGACAACAGGAATGTTCAAATCCTTTGCCATAAGCTTGAGGTTACGGGTGATTTCACCGATCTCCTGTACACGCTGTGCGCCGTAATCCTTATCGGATTTGAGCAAGCCCAAGTAATCGACAACAACGCAATCAACATCACGCATACGGCGTATTCTTGCCTTCATTTCTGGCACGGTTATCGTTGAAGTATCGTCAAAATAAAGCTCACACTTTGAGAGCGATTCAACGGCAATGCCCATTCTGTTCCAATCTGCATCGTCAAATTCGCCCGAACGCATTTTCTTAACATCTACCCTTGCTTCGGTTGCGAGAATACGCTCGGCAAGCTGACCCTTGGTCATTTCGAGCGAGAACATAACAACCTTTTTGTTGCCGCAAACAGCAACATTGCGTGCAAGGTTGAGCGCAAAGCTCGTCTTACCCATACCTGGGCGAGCGCCGATAATAATAAGGTCGGATTTATTCAAGCCCGAGATATATTTATCCAAAAGAGCGTAGCCCGTCGGCAAGCCCTTGTGCTTTTCACGCTCATCCTTGTTGGAAATAATCTTCAAGCGCTCAAAAACATCGTTGTTGATAATATCATTCAGCTTCGTCGGTGCATCGGCACTGCGTCCCTGACGGATGTTATAGATTTTCTGCTCCGCCGAATCAAGCAAAAGATCCGATGAATTTTCCTCATTCATCGAGGTGTCGATAATTTCCCTTGCGGCGGTGATGAGCGAACGGATATTGTATTTTTCTCTTACAATTTTTGCATAAGCCTCAACATTTTGAACCGACGGCACGGCTTGCGCAAGCTGGAACAAATATGTTTTGCCTGCGGCATCATCATAAACACCGTCTTTTTTGAGCATTTCGAGAACGACCAAGGGATCGATCGGCTGAGCGTTCGCATCAAGCTGAACAAAAGCCGCAAAGATCGCCTTATGCTGAGGCATATAGAAATAATCCGATTTTAAATTGATAAGAACGGTAGGCATACAGCGGGGATCTTTAAGCACCGAGCCTAAAACCGCCTGCTCCGCCTCAAGGCTATAGGGTAAATTCATACCGTCATAATTGGTTGAAGCATCAACAGCCACGCCGAATGCCTCCTTTCGGTTTGATTTTAATTATTCGCAAACATGAACATAAAGCGATGCTGTTACGCCGTGATTAAGTCTGACTGCAACGGGATATGTGCCGAAAGCCTTAATATCGTCAACATCGACCTTGCGCTTATCGAGCGAAACGCCGAAATCTGCTTTGATTTGTGCGGCAATTTCCTTTGCGGTAACTGAGCCGAAAAGTCTGCCACCCTGACCTGCTTTGGCAACGATTTTAACTGTTTTGCCTTGAATCTTTGCAGCATCCGCTTTTGCGGCGGCTGTTTCCGTTTCAATGCGGTATTTTTCGGATTGCTCCTTGTTTTTAAGCTCCGACATAGCCTGAGCGTTAGCTTCAACAGCTAAATCCCTCGGGAAAAGGAAGTTGCGTGCGTATCCGTCGGAAACGCTTACAAGCTCGCCCTTTTTGCCAAGGCTTTTAACATCCTGTTTAAGAACAACTTTCATTGCTCTTACACCTGCCTTTCAGTGGTAATTATAATTATTTTGTGCCGAAAATTCTGTCACCTGCATCACCAAGACCGGGAACAATATAGCCATGCTCGTTGAGGTGATCGTCAAGACCTGCAATATAAACCTCAACATCGGGGTGAACCTTTGTGAGTGCGTCAACACCCTCAGGAGCGGCGATAAGGCACATAAACTTGATTTCCTTAGGACCACGCTTTTTGATTTGCGAAATAGCATCGATAGCCGAGCCGCCTGTTGCAAGCATCGGATCAACAACAATAACCTCACGCTTTTCGATATCTGCAGGCAATTTGCAGTAATATTCAACAGGCATAAGTGTTTCGGGGTCACGGTAAAGACCGATATGACCGATTCTTGCATTGGGAACGAGCGCAACAACGCCATCAATCATACCAAGACCTGCACGGAGAATCGGAACGAAAGCAAGCTTTTTGCCGTCAATAACCTTGCATTGAGCGGTTGCGATCGGTGTTTGAACCTCTTTATCTTTCAAGGGCAAATCTCTTGTTGCCTCAAAGCACATCAGCATTGCGATTTCGCTTACAAGAGCACGGAAATCCTTTGAAGATGTGTTCGCATCACGGAGAATTGCGAGCTTGTGCTGAATAAGGGGATGATCCATTACATGTACTGCCATATCTTTATACACTCCTTAAAAATGTTAAATTCCTTAATTTTCGTTTTCGATTGCGGTGATAAGCTCAACCCTGCGAGTATGTCTGCCGCCCTCAAATTCCGTTTCGAGGAAGGTATCAACCATCATGCAGGCAAGACCTGCGCCGACAACTCTGCCGCCCATTGCAAGAATGTTTGCATCGTTGTGAAGCCTTGTATAATGAGCGCTGAAACAATCGGAACAGCAAGCACAACGGATGCCCTTGACCTTGTTTGCGGCAATCGAAATGCCGATACCCGTGCCACAGCACAGAATTGCCTTCTCGTATTCACCTGCGGCAACGGCTTGTGCAACCTGCTTTGCCACGATTGGATAATCAACGGACTCACCCGTGTATGTACCGAAATCCTTATATTCGATTCCCTTTTCTTCAAGGTGTTTTTTAATGCTCTCCTTAAGCTCATAACCGCCGTGGTCAGCACCCAAAGCTATCATTGCAGTTCTCTCCTCTTTTTTAATTCACGCTCTGCCTGAGGCACACGCAGATAAATCGGAACAAGCTTATCCGCATCGGTCGCCTTATCCGCATTTTTCTCCGCCGCCAGCGCAACGCCGCTCGCACGCTGCATTCTAACGCTGACAGGTGCTAATTTAACGGCTGGGCAAAGCTCTTTCAGATAATTATAACACAACTGCGCCCCATCACCAAGCAAAATTATATCTTTTTTAAAGTTTGTTAACATTTCGGGCAATTCGGCAAGCATAACCGCCTTATCCTCGCAAAGCCTTTCAACGCCGTTTTCGCAATCGAACAGCGCCATATAGACCTGTGAACAGCGTGCATCCATAGCGCAAAGCGCAATGCAGTTAAGTCCATCAAGGTTGTAAGCCATTGCCTCAAGCGTTGAAACGCCAAGGCATTTTTTGCCGCCGTAAGCCAAGCCCTTTGCCGCCGCAACGCCGATGCGTATGCCCGTAAAAGAGCCGGGACCGTTCGCAACAGCAACCAAGTCAATATCCTGCATTGTGACACCTGCGGTTTTGAGGCAATCGTTAACCATCGGAACAAGGGTTTGGGAATGTGTCAAGCCTGCGTTAACAAAACATTCGCCGATGATTTTGCCGTTTTCGCTGACAGCCGCACCTGCACAAATTGCAGAGCTTTCAAGCGATAAGATTTTCAAGCCGTTCATCCCCTTCAAAAGTAAAAATTCGCTCTTCCTCGTTCTGACCTTTTTCTATCGTTACGATAATTGAATTATTCGGCAGAACATTCTCGATATTCTCGCTCCATTCAACCGCCAAAACCGCATCATCCTCAAGATACTCGAAGAAGCCCGTTGTGCACAAATCGTCCCAACCGTCGATGCGATACATATCGAAATGGCACAGCATCGGAGAGCCGTTATAGACATTGACGATTGCAAAGGTCGGGCTGCTGACATGAGCCTCAAGTCCCATACCGTTTGCCATACCACGCACAAAGGCGGTCTTGCCCATACCGAGTCCGCCGAAAAAGGCAACACAATCGCCCCTCACAAGCAAGGCGGAAAGCTTTGCTCCGAGAGCTTCGGTTTCTTCTGCACTTTTTGTTACAAAGGTTTTAGTCATAATTCACCATCCTAAATCAGCATTATATCACAAAGTTGCAAAAATAAAAAGTATCTGCTTGTATTTTTTTTGCTAATGTAATATAATATCAGCATAAACACCTTGAAAGGCGGTGAAACATTGAAAAACTTCGGCAAATTTCTTAAAGAAACCGATTTGTGGATGATGCTTTTTTGTATGCTCACCTCGGTTTTCGGCATAATGTCCGTTTTCAGCGCAACGATGCATAACCTTGAAAAGGATGAATTCATCTCCCGTGATGCAATCGTTATGATAATTGCGGTTGCAGTCGGCATAATCGCCTGCCTGTTCATTTCGGCAATCGGGCTGCTGACATGAGCCTCAAGTCCCATACCGTTTGCCATACCACGCACAAAGGCGGTCTTGCCCATACCGAGTCCGCCGAAAAAGGCAACACAATCGCCCCTCACAAGCAAGGCGGAAAGCTTTGCTCCGAGAGCTTCGGTTTCTTCTGCACTTTTTGTTACAAAGGTTTTAGTCATAATTCACCATCCTAAATCAGCATTATATCACAAAGTTGCAAAAATAAAAAGTATCTGCTTGTATTTTTTTTGCTAATGTAATATAATATCAGCATAAACACCTTGAAAGGCGGTGAAACATTGAAAAACTTCGGCAAATTTCTTAAAGAAACCGATTTGTGGATGATGCTTTTTTGTATGCTCACCTCGGTTTTCGGCATAATGTCCGTTTTCAGCGCAACGATGCATAACCTTGAAAAGGATGAATTCATCTCCCGTGATGCAATCGTTATGATAATTGCGGTTGCAGTCGGCATAATCGCCTGCCTGTTCATTTCGGCAATCGATTATGAGGTCATACTCAAGCTTTGGCCGATAGTTATCGGTGTTTCCGGCTTACTGATGGTGTTGCTGTTCTTCGTCGGAACAGGTCCACCCGAAAGACCTGATGTTAAAACTTGGATCGAGATTCCGTATATCGGCATCTATTTCCAGCCGTCGGAGCTTTTGAAAATCGCATTCATAATCTCGCTTTCCGTTCATCTTGAGCTTATTCAGGGCGAAACGGACAAAATCCTGAACATTCTGCTTTTGGGTGTTCACGGTGCAATTCCGATTTTGCTCGTCGTCTTAACGGGCGATATGGGCTCGGCGCTTGTTTTCATAGTGATGTTCGTCGTAATGATGTTCATGGCAGGAATCAAGCTGCGTTATTTTGCGGTTGCATTTTTAACAGTCATTGCCGCAATGCCAATCGTTTGGATTAAGGTTTTCAACGATATTCAGCGTAACCGTTTTCTGGCAATCATCAACCCCGAGGCTTATCCTGACATCATTTATCAGCAGCTGCGCTGTAAAAACGCAATCGGTTCGGGCGGCTGGCTCGGTCAAGGCTTTCTCCAAGGCTCTTACACTCAAAACGGAGCCGTTCCCGAGGCGCAGACGGATTTCATTCTCAGCGTTGTCGGCGAGGAGTTCGGCTTTTTGAGTTGCATTGCGCTGATGCTTCTGTTGCTTTTCATCCTGCTCAGAACAATCAAAGCTGCAAGAATGGCAAACGACAATCCCGGCAAAATGATTTGCATCGGCGTTGCTTCAATGATTGGTGCGCAAATTCTCATCAATGTCGGTATGTGTCTTATGCTCCTGCCCTGCATCGGCATCACCCTGCCGTTCATGAGTGCAGGCGGCTCATCCAACCTTTGCATTTATATTGCAATCGGGCTTGTGCTGAGCGTTTACCGTTCCAATCTCGACAGCGGTGCTGTTGATTTCAGGATGATAAATGTCAGAACGCCGTATATTTAATTCTAAAATTCAATCCGCTTCAAAAAGCCGCTTGAGGAAGAACAAAGAGTTCTCACCCAAGCGGCTTTTTTATTTTGCGATTTTGCCGAACGAAGAATAAACCCCCAGCGCCGAGCCGTTCAACTGCCGACAGCGCACAAGCGAATTTCTGCCGTATTTCTCTTTAATATCGTATACCCTTTGTTCAAGCTTTTCCATTTTTTCAAGCCGTTCGTAATCAGTTCCGAGCATCATTTGCAGACTGTTTTCGTCATTCACCAAATCGCACGCCCTTATCCCGATTGAGCGAAGCGGCGTTTCGCCGTTCCAAATCTCGCTAATCAGCTCAGTGCCGAGCTTAAAAAGCTGTTCCGTGAGCCTGATTGGCTCGGCAAGCTTGCGCTGATGCTCCGTAACATTGAGGTTGCTGTCACGAATATGCACCTGAACAACCTGCGCCAAGGCGTGATTGCGGCGCAAGGAACACGCCACGCTGTCGCAGAGCTTGATCAGCACAGTCAAAACCTGCTGTAAATTCAGCATATCCGCTTCGGGCGTTACGCTCCTGCCAAGGCTTTTCGGCGGCGGCAGAAGTGCTGAGCTGATGACGGGCGAATTATCCAAGCCGTTTGCAAAGCGCCACAGAGCTTCGCCGCTTTTGCCGAGGGAGCTGCACAAAAGCTGTGGCGAAGCCGCCGCCAAATCGCCGATTGTCAAAATCCCCATTCGCCTGAGCGATTTCATCGTCGAACGCCCCACGCCAATCATTTCATCGGCAGGCAAGCCCCAAACAATATCCTTGAATGCAGCCTTGCCGATAACAGTAACGGCATCGGGCTTTTTCAAATCGCTT
>CAYQRS010000035.1:0-12279 GCA_964419825.1 uncultured Eubacteriales bacterium | reverse complement strand
ATTTTTAATATTTATTTTGTTTATAATAGCGAGTGCAATAGTTTTTGCATTATGTTATAATAAATAGGCAAATAATAGCATAAAACAAGGAGGATATACTCAAAATGAACGCAAAGAAATTCAGCTTCAAGCGTGTTTTGGCTGCCGTACTGTCGGTTGTCATGCTGCTTGGCGCAATTCCGATGACTGCAAGCGCAGCAACTTATTCACCGAACGGAACAATTTTAGCAGGTACATACGCCGACAAAGCCGTTTTGTGGGACGTTGTCAAAGTCAATGACAATGACAACCTTATGCTCTTCGCAGAGCAATACCTTGGTGATCACTCAATAGCGACGGATAACACTACAGATGTGAATCAAGCCAACAATAAGCCCTCAACACCTTATGCCGAATCAGCACTCAGACAAACCGTAATCGGTTATTTCGATAAGCTTTTCACTGAAAAGGAACAAGCAGCATTTATTGACACTTCCCTTTCTTACACAGGCATAGGCGGAGCACCTTTGACCGAAACAGCTAAGGTTGTTATCCCCTCTGAAGCTTTTTTAACTACCTACTTTGCTACTCATAAATCCGCAACCACTGATAGAACCAACACAGCAGCTACGAACGGCGTTTTGCTTGATTCCGATTCTTCCGCAGGTCGCCTGCGTAGGTTTCAAATGGGAAATGGTAAGGTGAGCACACAAGGCACAAGTACTGCTACTTTCGCCATTCGTCCGATTGTTACTCTTGAAGCAAATAATTACTTAACTGTTGACCAAATCCCCACAGGTCTCACCCTCTGCTATGCTGCTGATGCATCCAATGTTTTAACACGAGCTGCAGAAAGCGACAAGGTAACAATAAAAAATGAAACCTATGTATCGGTTAACAAATACATTTTCACAGGCTCCGATGCTCAGGTTGTTGTAAAATACACAGGCACGTCCTTTGATGTTTTCAACATTACGCTCTCAATCAGCGACAATGGTACTGAAACTCCAATCAGCGCAGTAGACGGCGTTTTCACAATCCCTGCAGGAACAAAGGGCAAGATCAGCGTTAAAACATCCGTCGGCGCTGCTGATTACACTGCTTATGATGAGGCCGTTAAAGAAGCCAAAAAATACATTAAAGATTACACTGCATACCCCCCTGAGGATAGTAGCGATCCCAGCGATTACAAAAAAGAATCATGGAATGCTCTTAAAGATGCTGTTTATGCACCTCTTCAAAGAGATCTTACAGCAGATAAGCAACACATGATTGATGATGCAACAGGCGCAATCAAAGAAGCAATCGAAAAGCTTGAGCTTAGACCTGCCGATTTTAGAGAATATAATGAGGCCTGCGCTAAGCTTAAAGAATTCAAAGACGACAAAGACGGAATTTATAATCAGGCTGCAGAATACCCTTATGCTGACAGTATAATGAGTGTTAGTTCCGCAGCACAATCTTTCTCTGTTAACAGCACGAATATCTTAAAATGCAACATCCGTCAGCAGAAAACTGTTGACGACGAAACCGCAGCAATCAAGAAGCTTATCGATTTTTACCCCAGCACCATCAAGGCCGTAAGCCTCGGCAGCTTCAACGAAGCTATGAATGCCCTCCTGGCAGCTTCCACGGCAGAAAAGAAATATACTCAAGAATTCCTTGATATGGCAAAGCAGGCTTACGCCGGCTTCAGCAAAAAATATCAATTTGTTCAAGACGAAATGGATATAAGAGATCAGAAGGAAGTTGATGCTGCAACCGCAGAGGTTAAAAAATTCCTCGCAGAAGCAGATAATTATATCCGCCCCAGCGACCCGAGCAAATTCCTTGAGATTTATGAGTTTGCAAAAACCCTCAAGCAGGAAGATTTCTATATGGATGACGACCCCGCTATCCAGAAATCAATCAAATACGATTTACCCACCAACAAGGGTGAAAAAGGCGGCACATATGCTTGGAATACCTTCACTACTGTTCTGAGCAAAGCTGATAGCCTTTACTCGGATTATGAGGCAGGCAGATTAAACGCCTATGAGTACAGTCAGGATCTGTTGAATGAATACACAAAAAGCCTTAATGAAGCTATCTACGGTCGCGATAGTAAAAACGAAGCAACAGACGGTACAGTAACCGTAACTCACACAGCCGGCATTATGGACTTTAAACGCCTTAGCGACAGCGAACGCAGAGCAGCCGATATTAAATGGTTCTTCCACTATATCCAGTACTATGTAGATATGGTTCTTGGCTTCTTCACACTTCTCGGCGCAGCTCTGAAGCTCCTCTTCAACGGTGATATCGACATCGGCGAGCTCATCGAAATGCTGAAATAATTTAACCACCCCCAACAAGCAAGAGATTAACCTCTCTTGCTTGTTTTTTTATTTGCTTATACATTTTAAGATTGAGTTATCTCCTTTTTTAGCAAGCCGATTAAGAACTCGCTTGACTCCCTTGTGTAAAGGGAGCTGGCAAAAACCTTTGATTTTTGACTGAGGGATTGACTTTAAGTCAGCTCCCACCCACAAACCATAATCAAGTTTATTCTACCGATTTTTCGCTTATTTGGGCTGCTTTTAGCCTGCTTCTTCACTTAATCCCCTCCGACCGAAATCGAAGATTTCGCCCACCTCCCCTTGCAAATCAAGGGGAGGCTTAGAGTGAGCGTGCAACAAGGCAAATCAAAGGGAGGTGTATTCTCCCCCTTAACTGCAATGAAGTTTAATTGCTCCCAAGGCAACGAAAAAAGCACCCGAGCCGTTAAGCTCGGATGCTTCATTGTTAAGTATTCTGTTGGAGCGGATTAGAATTTACCCACATGAGTGAGAGTTTCAACCGAAACATGGTCGAGATAGCCCCAATACTGTTCGCCGTACTGTCTCCAAACGTTGCCGTTAAGAGTGCCCTTTTCGCCGTAACCCGAATGGTTCATATAGTAAGCATTTGCGCCCGAAACGCTGCCTGCTTTACGCTTAACCGAATTATATGTTACGCCGG
This sequence comes from uncultured Eubacteriales bacterium, assembly GCA_964419825.1. Classification (GTDB taxonomy): domain Bacteria; phylum Bacillota; class Clostridia; order Oscillospirales; family Acutalibacteraceae; genus UBA8612. The sequence goes on along the minus strand of CAYQRS010000035.1, from coordinate 9,300 downwards.
GCAGGAAGAACGGAGTAACCTCAGGGTTGCCCGGAACTGCGTTCCAAACCTTGCAAGCAAAGTAGGTGCAGTTGTAGAAAAAGCTCCAGCCGTTGATGTAGTTATACATTACCTGATTGATTCTGTCGAGATCATCTCTTGTGATTTCGCAGGTCAAGGCAACATAGTTATCCTTTTGGTCGTGCTCACGGTAGGCTTCGAGGTTGTAATAAATGCCGTCACCCTCAAGAACCGAATCAAAGAAAACGCCGACCGAAACGCCGTAAACCGTGCCGTTCTTGCTTACAGGAGGAACGCCTGTAACCAGCTTATCTTTGAAATACATCGGCTCACCAAGCTCCTGATTGCCGTAGTAGCCAACAACAAGCGGCTTATTGGTCAAGTTCTCGATATATACCCAAGTATGACCTGTGAAAGGGAAAACCTTTTTTGCCGAGAAAATCGTCAATCTGCCGATAACTCCTTCTTTGTTCTGCGTTCCGACGATTGTTGCGTTCTCGTTTCTGTCTGCCGCAAACGCCATCGGTGCGGTTGTAAAGACCAAAACAAGAATCATCAAAAGCGAAACTGCTCTTGTTATAAATCTTTTCATTTGTTCACTTCTCCTTATCTTAAAATTCGAACCCTTTTTATCATATAATAAAACGGCACAAATTGCAAGATTTTTTTTGTTATTTTACAATATTTGACATCTTGTTAACAAGAGTTCTGTTGCGTGTTGCGGAAATGTTGTTGATGAAAACAACATCTTGGATTCCGTTATCCGCAACGAATTTCGCAACGCTGCCATCCCAAACACGGTAATCGATAACGTGAACCGTGCCGTAATTCTCGGTCAAGAACGGAACAAGCGCATTGCCGAAGCTCTCTTTAACAACGAGAACCGATGAGCCATCTGTAATCGCTTTGTTTTTAATCACGCAATAGGGCTGATCGCCTGCGATGAATGTGTTATACTTCGTGCCCCTGTTCCAAGTTGAAACGTTATAAATAACGGGCCATTCGATCTTGTTGCCGTTTCTGTCGGTATAAGTCATCGTGACATCGCCCTTTGGTGCATAGGCATAAACAACATCAGGGTTCTTTTCAAGCACGGGCTTTTTGCCGCTGTCGTTATAGAAAGTACCGACGAAGTTATCATACTGCCTTTCCTCAAAATCAGTCAAGCTTGCGGTTTTGATGCCTGCGGTCTTGGTGTATTCGCAATAGGCGTAATATGCGCCGAGAGCAGTCCAATGGTGATCTGTGCGGAAATAGATATATTCATTGTTATGAGCCTTTAAGGTGTCAAAGGTTTCAACAACATTGACCGAGGTGTTCAGCTTTGAATAGATATAGCTGATTGCCTTTTTCTGGTCGCTTGTGTTGAGGCTCTTGCGAACCGACTCGCCGAGCATAATATCAATGCTTGTCGGCACGACCATATCATAAACCCTTGCCTTGCCCTTCAGCGAGGTTGCGGCACGGTTTACAACAGCGGCATAATCATCGGCAATCGATTTAACAAAGCTGTAATATTCGTAGCCCGAATCCTTAACGATCGCAACCGCACCGAGCTTTTGAATCAAGCTTTCATCGATTTTTTCTTCGGTTGTGGTTTCGGTCGTTTCAGCCTCGGTTGTGGTTTCGGCATCAGGCTCATCATTCGGTCTTTCGCCGATTGAGGGAATCTCCTCCTGAACAATATCGTTCATGCCGTTAATGCTGTCGCCGATGCCGTAATACGATTTTATCTTTGCGTTCAGCTCAATCAAGCTTTCACGCATCGGGAATGTATCGGCATACCAAGTGCTGATATCGCTGAAATAGCTGCCATCCAACAGCGCTTCCATGCTGAACGATGGGAACTTTGCCAGCTCACGCTTTTCGTTCTCGGAATAGCTCGGTCTGAGCGGCAGGCAAAGTGCAACGACTGCGCCTGCAAAAAGCAAAACAAAAAAGCTGATTATAATTGCTTTTGCGGAATATTTGAGTTTCTTCTTTTTCATTTTTTCGCCCGTCCTTGTTAAGGGTTAGAATTGGAAATAAAGGAATGGATTATAGCTGTTGCCGACCAGAGCGGCTGTTGCCAGCAAGAGCATCACGCAGGGATAAGCTGCACGCAGGAACGAAGCAACGGTTTTGCCTGCCTTGCTCTTAACCGACATTCTGTTGAGCATTGCGCTGAGTGCTTTGGCAACGGGGCAGCAGGCAATTATGCAAACGATGAGCAGAATACAGTTGCTCATCAGCATTGTTTTGGATTCATAATCGATAAATGCGTTATCGTTGCCGCAGAACATACCCTTGATAACTGCGCCGATAAGCGGCATACGGTCGAACTTGAACAAAACCCAGCCGAAGAAAACAACGGCAAGAGTATAGAGGTTTGAAAGATAGCGCGGCAATTTTTTAAGCTTCTCGCCGAGGAAGAGCTTTTCGAGGGCAATGAAAACGAAATAATAAAGTCCCCAAAGCACGAAGCTCCAGCTTGCGCCATGCCAAAGACCTGTCAAGCCCCAAACAATGAAGAGGTTGATGATTGTTCTTGCCTTGCCCTTGCGGTTGCCGCCGAGCGGAATATAAACATAATCCCTGAAAAACGAGCCGAGCGAAATATGCCATCTGCGCCAAAACTCGCTGATTGAATGGCTTGTGTAGGGATAATCGAAATTCTCTTTGTAGTGGAAGCCAGTCATCATACCCATACCGATTGCCATATCGGAATAAGCGGAAAAATCCAAATAAATCTGGAGCATATAGAACACCATACCGAGCCAGAGCGCAAGCGCAGGTCTGCCGTTGATGATTGACAAATTCTCGGCAAGGAGAGCTTTGTTGCCTGCAACGGTGTCGCTCAAAAGCAAGGTATCCGCAAGCGAACCGCAAGCGTTGGCAAGCAGAGCCTTTTTGCCAAGACCTGCGGCGAAGCGGGTGATACCCTTTGCAACATCGCTTTGCTCAATCGTGCGTGATTTGATTTCCGCCGCAATATCCTGATAACGAACGATCGGACCTGCAACGCATTGGTGGAAAAGAGCCGCATAAAGCAGAACATTAAAGAAATTCTTTTCCGCCTTAACATCGCCACGGTAAACATCAATAACATAGGTGAGAAGCTGGAAGGTGTAGAAGCTGATACCGATTGGCAGAGCAATCTCCGTAATCACCGTCGGATAGCCTGAGATGAGTTGCAGGTTCTCCTGAAAAAACGTGCCGTATTTGAACACGCCGAGCAAGCCCAAATCAACAATACAGGCAAGAACAACGCCGAACCTTGCCGCAGCCTTGCCGCTGAATTTTTGAACATACAGCGACAGCAGCCAATCGGCAAACGCCATTATTATCAGCAGCATCACATATTTCGGCTCACCCCATGCGTAAAACACGAGCGAGAAAATGAGCATCACTGTGTTGCGCCAGCCCGTACTCTTACCGCTGAAATACAAAAGCAAATTCAACGGCAGAAAGAAAAACACAAAAAACAAACTTGAGAAAACCATATCTTTCAATTACTCCAAATTTAATTCTTTTCGATTATAATACTACATTTTAAAAACAAGTCAACACAAATAACAAAGCTGTAAATAAATGTAATCGGTCTGTAATTATTTTTGTTCGGTTAACGCTTTTGCATTAACATCGTTCTGCAAAAACTGAGGATAATTCGGGTTTGAATTTACATTCAAAGCATCTGGATTATTGTCGTTTGAGAAGAACCAAGAATAAAGCGCATGGTGACCTGCGTGTGTCTTGCAATGGAGCATATCCTTGATAAACCAAGTGTTTTCAGGCAGGGCGCAGGTTGAAGCATCGATGTTGCCGTCGGGCGAAATATGGCTGTGCGAATCCTCAACCGCTTGGCTTTTATCCTCAAGCGTCTTGCCGAGCAAGGCTACCCTTGCACCGACAGAAGCATATTTAGTATCAACAGTTCCGTCGGAATCATTCTCCCACGAATCAACAAGCGGAGTGCGCTGAAGTCCCCAAGCGGCAACAATCATAATCGGAACGCCGTTCTGCTTAGTTTCGTTCAAAATTTCTTCCGCCTTGCACTGAACATTGTAATGATAGTAATCTATGCGATTTTCAAGCTCTTCATTCCTCAGCGAGCCGAGCATAAACTGCTTTGCCTGCTCGTAATATTCATCGGGAACAAATGACCAAACGCCGCAGTTCGCCTTGAACACGGGAATAAGCAGTTCATCGTAAACACGCTCAGCACAGCCGTCAACAACTCTGTTCACCATATCAACCGCAGAGGAAAGTATGCCGCTTACCTTGAGAATTTTTATAAGACCGAGCAAAACGCTTGCCGTGCCATTATCCATAAGCAGGGGCAGAGCCAGCTCACCGTAACGGTAAAGCGAGGTTGCGTTGATATTGAGATTACCGCAGAAAAGGTCGCCTGCAACAGCAGTGCCCTTTATCGGACAGCATTGGAAAATTATCGACTTGATTTTTTCGCTGCCGAATTTTTCGAGGTAAGCCATCGTTATAACGCCGCCCATTGAGGAAGCACGGAAGCGCACCTTATCGTGACCTGTTAATTCGAGAATATAATCAATGAATTCGTCAAGCTCCTCCGCAGTTTTGCAAGGGTCTTGGCGGAAATCGTAGCCGAAATAATAGCTTTTGTCAATGCCGTGAGCAGGATCGGTCGGCAGCTCACGCTTTATTGTGACATCGGGGGTTGAAAGACCATTCTCGCCGTTCGCCAAATCGCCGAAAACGCCCTCAACAGCAGGGATAAGTGAATCCGCAAACGCATCATAATCCTTGCTTGCAATGAGCGAAAAAATCGGCACAATGAGCTTAGCAACAAGCTTTATGTAGGCTGATGTTTCGGGGCGGAAAATTATCCTTTCGTTTTCTGTTCCAGCATCCTTATAAAGCTTTGCGCTGCCCAATGCGGCAACATAGACCACAGGCTCCTGACCGCAGGTGCATTTTGTGCTTGCGGCGGCAGGAACAAGGGCTGAGGTCAAGATGACCGCCGCAGCAAGAATAAGGCTGATTATCGATTTGGAAAAGCGCTTCATAACGAATCCCTCCGATGTTTATTTTCGGCTATATATTCTATCATATATAAGAATTATTTTCAACAAAATGAGGTATAGAAACTTAAAATTTTCTCAACACTTGTAATTAGCTGAATTTTATAGTATAATGTGCTACAGTAATTTGTAAAGGAGTAATGTTATGGACCCGATCAAAGTCGATTTTTCAGGCAGCGGCTCAAAGGCAAAATCCGTTGTTATACCGCCGCACAAAGCAGGTATCAAAACGCTGATCAACCTGCTCGGCACGGCAGTTACCGCCGCAATCGCCTATTATTTTTATCTTCCTGCATTCAACTTCAAAAGCATCGAAATGTACATTTATTTCGGCATTGTTCTTGCCGCCTTCTGCGTGATGTCGTTCATCACAAGCGGTGCCTTGGCTTCGCCAGAATATGCACCTTACGCAACCAAGCAGAGCAAGATTCCTGCTATAATTGCCCTTGTAATTGCGGCAGTTGTCGGCGTGGGCTTCCTCACCTCAAGCGTATTCTTCAGAGCCAAAACATACAGCAACATCATCTCGGTTGAAACCGATACGAATTTCAGCAGCGATATTGCCGAGGCAGATTTCCTCAGCGTTCCGTTGCTCGATGAGGATTCAGCTGCAACGCTTGCAAACAAGGCTTTGAGTAACCTTGCAGACGAAAACCTCGTTTCGCAGTTCACCGTTTACCCGAAATACACTCAAATCAACTATAACAGCCGTCCCGTTCGTGTGGCAACCCTCCAATATTCAAACATTATCAAGTGGTTCACCAACCGTTCAAACGGCTTGCCGGGCTACCTTGTCATCGATATGACAACGCAAAAGGTTGATTACAAAAAGGTTGACGGCGGCATCATCTATTCAAATGCCGACCATTTCAATCATCTTCTCAAGCGTCACCTTCGCTTCAAGTATCCCACTGCCCTGCTCGGCGAGGCTGTTTTCGAGGTTGACGAGAATGACAATCCCTATTGGATCTGCCCGATTCTCGACAAAACGATTGGTCTTTTCGGCGGCACTGATGTTAAGGGTGCAATCCTTGTCAATCCAACCACAGGCGAATGTGTCGATTATTCAATCGAAGAAATCCGCAACAACGAATCTCTCAACTGGATCGACCGTGTTTACGATTCCAAGCTTCTTGTTGAGCAGTACGATTACTACGGTCAGTACAAGGGCGGTTTCTGGAACTCGATCCTCGGTCAGAAAAATGTTGTTGTCACAACTGACGGCAACAACTACCTTGCCCTCAACGATGACGTTTATATGTACACAGGTGTAACCTCGATCAACGCAAACGATTCATCAATCACAGGCTTCGTTCTCATCAACCAGCGCACAAAGGATGCACGCTTCTACCGTGTTAACGGTGCAACCGAGAACGCCGCTCAGGAGGCCGCTCAAGGTAAGGTTCAGCAGTACAGCTACAACGCAACATTCCCGCTTCTGCTCAACATCGGCGATGAGCCGACATATTTCATGGCTCTTAAGGATAAGAACCAAATCGTTCAGCAGTATGCGCTCGTTAATGTCAGCCAGTTCACAACCCTGCTTTCAACAGCCACAAGCATCAGCGCCTGCCTTGAAACCTACACAAAGCTCCTTGAAGAAAACGGTATCACAACCGATATTGACCTTGATAACGTTATCGACCCAGGCATCACAGGCGAGCCTGACAGCTCTGAGCAGCCTGCTGAACAGCTTAAGGTCAGCGGTGCAATCGCCGATATCCGTGTTGCCGTAATTTCTGGCAACAGCGTATATTACATCAAGCTTGACGGCAATGCAAAATATTTTGCGGTTGACGCTTCAAAATTCAACGATGTAATCATTGCCAACAAGGGTGACAAAGCAACCGTCACCTACAAGGCAGAGAGCGATGGCTCAATAATTAAAGCAAGCGGCTTTGAGCTTGCATAAACAAGCAAAAAAACATTCAGCCGCAATCAAACGATTGCGGCTTTTTTCAGGAGAAATTTATGCTTAATTTACTTGAAACCGTAACACAGCTCAACCCCGAAGAGGCTTATGAAGAGATTACGGCGTTCAACCGCTGGCTGAGCGAGCTGCCGATCAAGCTCCTCAACAAGCTGCCGAGCATTATCGGCGCAACCATCGTAATTGTAATCGGCTTTTTCTTCACAAAATTCATCGGCAAGCTGCTTATCAAAATAATGGTCAAGAACCATGTCGATGAATCGGTGCATCACTTTTTGCGCAACATTGTGGTTATCACGCTCAGAATTATATGCGTGCTGTTTGCCCTCGGCGTTCTCGGCGTTGATGTCAACAGCTTTGCGGCGGCAATCGGCGGTGCAGGTATTACCGCAGGTCTTGGCTTGCAAAGCAGCATTGCGCAGTTTGCAAGCGGCATTGAGATTATGTTCAACAAGCCGTTCAAAAGCGGCGATTTCATCGAAATTGACGGCATCAGCGGCAAGGTTGAAGAAATACACTTTATGCACACGAACCTGCTCACAGCGGATAACAGGCGTGTAATAATTCCAAATTCCCATGTAACATCGGGCAAGCTGATAAATTACACCGCACAAAAGACACGCCGCCTTGATTTGCAGTTCAGCATAAGCTACAGCGATGATTTCAACAAGGCAAAGGCTGTCATCGCACAATGCAATGACGAATGTGAATATACGATTGCTCAGCCAAAGCCCCGAATCGCAATCAGCAAGCACGCCGAAAGCTGTATCGTGATTGATACCCTGCTTTGGTGCAACAATGAGGATTATTGGGATGCCTATTACGATATGAACGAAAGAGTCAAAAAAGCCTTCGATGCCGCAGGCATCAACATTCCGTTCAACCAAATGGATGTCCACATTATAAACGAATAAAAAAAACGGTGCGAAATTCAAATTCGCACCGATTTTTTTTAATCAGAACTGAAGATAGCTTTGGATATAATCCTCAACCTCTTCGATTTTAATTCTCTTTTGCTCCATGCTGTCACGGTCACGGACTGTAACACAGCCGTCCTCAGCGCTCTCGAAATCGTAGGTAATGCAAATCGGAGTACCGATTTCATCCTGACGGCGGTAGCGCTTACCGATTGAACCTGTCTCATCGAAATCGATCATAAACTTCTTTTGAAGCTGAGCGTAAACCTCAAGAGCCTGCTCACTGAGCTTTTTGCTCAAGGGCAAAACTGCTGCCTTATAGGGTGCAACAACGGGATTGAGGTGAAGAACAACACGGGTGTCATTCTTTTCCGCATCGATAACCTCCTCGTCATAAGCCTCGCAAAGCAAAGCCAAAACGGTACGGTCAAGACCGTAGGTTGATTCGATGATGTAGGGAATATATCTTTCGTTCGTTTCGGGATCGAGATATTCCATCTTCTGACCGCTGTATTCCTGATGGCGTGTGAGGTCAAAGTTTGTGCGGTTATGAGTGCCGTTGACCTCGCCCCAGCCGAACGGGAAGAGGAATTCGATGTCACAAGCGGCTTTAGCATAGTGTGCAAGCTTTTCGTGATCGTGGAAGCGAAGATTTTCAACCTTAATGCCCAAATCCTGATAATACTTCAAGCCGTAGTTTTTGAAGAACTCATAAAGCTCTGTATCCGTGCCCTCTTTGCAGAAGGTCTGGAATTCCATCTGCTCGAACTCAATTGTGCGGAAGGTGAAGTTACCGGGAGTGATTTCGTTGCGGAAAGCCTTACCGATCTGACCGATGCTGAACGGAAGCTTTGCACGCATTGAGCGCTGAACGTTGAGATAGTTAACATATTCGCCCTGAGCGTTTTCGGGGCGGAGATAGATAATGCTCTTGCTATCGTTGGTAACGCCACGGAAGGTTTGGAACATAAGGTTAAATTCACGAATAGGTGTGAAGTTATGCTTGCCGCAATGAGGGCAAGGAATTGAATTAGCCTTGATGTATTCAAACATCTCTTCCTTAGTCATGCCGTCTGCGTGAGCATCAGGGTTAAAATCGTCGATAAGGTTGTCTGCACGGTGACGCATCTTGCATTCCTTGCAGTCAAGGAGCGGATCGGAAAAGCTGCCGACATGGCCGCTTGCTTCCCAAACTCTGGGGTGCATAAGAATATCAGCATCAACCTCGTAGCTGTTTTTACGCTCCTGAATAAAGCGCTTGCGCCAAGTGTCCTTAACATTATTCTTCATTCTTGCACCGAGAGGGCCGTAATCCCATGTGTTGGCAAGTCCGCCGTAAATCTCACTGCCTGCAAAGATAAAGCCTCTGCCCTTGCAAAGTGCAACAACCTTTTCCATTGTCTTTTCGGTGTTAAGC
>CAYQRS010000034.1:0-12376 GCA_964419825.1 uncultured Eubacteriales bacterium | reverse complement strand
AGAGAGGCTGTAAAACTTGGTTTTTTACAGCCTCTTTTTTAATTTTCTATTGATATTAAAAAGCTAATATAGTAAAATAGATACCATAATAATTAGGTGGTAAATATATGTTAAACGAAAAATTTGTTCAGCTACGCAAAACCGCAATCGAAAAGAAATTCGGCAGAATGAACGATATGCAGCGTCGTGCGATTTTCCGCACTCAAGGTCCTCTCCTTGTGCTTGCGGGCGCAGGCAGCGGCAAAACGACGGTTCTCGTCAACCGCATTGCCAACATAATGCAGTTCGGTCAGGCTTATTATTCGGATTATGTTCCTTATCCCGTAACTCAGGCGGATATTGAGGCAATTAACGCTTATATCGGCGGCGATGAGTTCGCTTATGACGATATTGAGCCATTGCTCAGTGTTAACGCACCTAAGCCGTGGGAGATTTTGGCAATCACATTCACCAATAAGGCGGCAACCGAGCTTAAGGAACGCCTTGAAAAAATGCTTGGTGAGCCTGCAAGGGATATTTGGGCAAGCACATTCCACGCCGCCTGTGCGAGGATTTTGCGCCGTTACGGTGATAGGCTCGGCTTCTCAAATCATTTCACAATTTACGATACCGATGATTCACGCAGGGCGATGAAGGAATGTCAGCGTGCGCTTAATATCGAAGAAAGAATTATCGGTTATAAAGAGGCTCTTGCCGAAATAAGCCGTGCTAAGGATAGCCTTATTTCGCCCGAAGAATACAAAACGAACGCAGGCTCGGATTTCAGGCTTCAAAAAATTGCTCAGCTTTATGAGCTTTATCAGCAAACTCTGCTCCGTGCCGATGCTATGGATTTTGACGATATTATCACAAACACCGTTCGTCTGCTTGAGCAGGAGAAAGATGTGCTTGAATATTACCAAAACCGCTTTAAATACATAATGGTCGATGAGTATCAGGATACCAACCACGCTCAGTATCGCCTTGTCAGCATTCTTGCGGCAAAGCACCGCAACCTTTGCGTAGTCGGCGATGATGACCAGAGTATCTATAAATTCCGTGGCGCAACGATTGAGAATATTCTTTCGTTTGAGCAGGAATTTAATGCCGAGGTAATTCGCCTTGAACAGAATTACCGCTCAACGCAGGTTATTCTTGATGCGGCGAATGCTGTTATCGCAAACAACAAGCAGCGTAAGGGCAAAAACCTTTGGACAAGCAACAGCGAAACCAGCCCGATTATTCTCAACACCTCTTACGATGAACATTCCGAGGCAAGGTACATTGCCGATACGATTCTTGACGGAGTGGCAAGCGGCAAAAAATGGAGCGATTACGCTGTGCTTTACCGTGCAAATGCTCAATCGAATGCCGTTGAAAACGCATTCGTGCGTATGGGCGTTCCTTATGCGATGTACGGCGGTCACAAGTTCTATGACCGTAAGGAAATCCGTGACGCAATCGCTTACCTCACCGTTATAAATAACCCCGATGACAATGTCAGGCTGCGCAGAATTATCAACGAGCCTAAACGAGGAATCGGCGATACAACGGTTTCACACGCCGCAGATATTGCGCAGGGCTTGGGTGTGAGTATTTTTGAGGTTATCAAAAACGCCTCGGATTATCCTCAACTCAGCCGTAGTGCGCAAAAGCTTAAGAATTTTGCCGATATGATTGAGGATTTTGTTCTCAAGGCTGATGAAATGTCGCTGCGTGACCTGTTCAATTATGTTATGGATGCGAGCGAATATAAGCTTTCGCTTGCACTCGATGCATCCACAAAGGAAGAACGCCTTGCCAACCTTACCGAGCTTGGTAACAACCTCCAGCATTATTCGCAAGAAAACGAAGAGCCCACCTTGACGGGCTTTTTGGAGGAGGTTGCGCTGATGACCGATCTCGATAATATGGATGAGGAAGCCGATAGGACTGTTATGATGACTCTCCATTCGGCAAAGGGACTTGAATTCAACAATGTTTTCATTGTCGGCATGGAGGAGGGAGTTTTTCCCGGTATGCAGGCTGTTTATGATCCTGCCGAAATCGAGGAGGAGCGCCGCCTTGCCTATGTCGGTATTACAAGAGCGAAAAAGCAGCTCTATTTGACCAAAGCAAAAACCCGTATGATTTACGGCTCAACCTCTCATAACAGAGTTTCACGCTTTGTTGAGGAAATTCCGCCGAGGCTTATCAAAGAAACAGGCGTTGCAGAGCGTTCGCCGATGCAAGGCGGTATGGGTATGGGCGGTTTCTCTGCGGGAACCGCACGCCCCGCACCCAAAAAGCCGAGCTATATTCCGCCCGTCAAAAAGCAGGTTGAAAGCAAGCCTGTTGAAAGCTATAATGTCGGTGACAGCGTTTCACACAACACATTCGGCACGGGCGTTGTTTTAAGCGTCAAGCCGATGGGTAACGATGCAATGCTCGAAATTGCATTCGACAAAGCCGGAACTAAAAAGCTTATGGCAAAATTTGCAAAATTAACGAGGTGCTGATTATGAAAAAAACAATTCCAAACGGCGTTTATCCAACCATGCTCACCCCATTTACGGCTGATAACAAAATTGATTACAACGCAGTTGAACAGCTCATAAATTGGTATGCCGAAAAGGGCGTTGATGGCATTTTCGCAATCTGCCAATCAAGCGAGATTTTTTATCTTTCGTTTGAAGAAAGATATGAGCTGCTCAAATTTATTGTTGAGCATACTCCCAAGGGCATCTCAATCGTTGCTTCGGGTCACACCGCTGACGATATTCAGACACAGCTTAAGGAGGCTAAGGCGTTCATTAGCCTCGGCATCGATGGCTATGTTTTCATCTCAAACCGCCTTGCAAAGCAGGATGAAGGCGATGAGGTTTTCCTCAAAAATATCGATGTTTTCCTCAATGAAATTCCCGATGTTCAGTTCGGCGTTTACGAATGTCCTTACCCCTACAAGCGCCTCCTTACCCCCGAAACTCTCGGTAAGCTGGCATGCACAGGCCGCTTCTCCTTCCTGAAGGATACCTGCTGTGATCCCGACCAGATTAAAGCAAAGCTTGCCGCCGTTGAGGGCACGGGGCTGAAAATTTACAACGCCAACTCCGCAACCTTGCTTGAAAGCTTGCAGATGGGCTGTGCAGGCTTTTCGGGCGTTATGGCGAATTTCCATCCTGAGCTTTATTCGTGGCTGTGTAAGAACTACCTTGCTCAACCCGAAAAAGCAAAGCTCGTTCAAGACGTTATCGGCTTCTTCTCCGTTGTCGAAAGGCAGGTTTACCCGATCAATGCCAAGTATTATTTATCTCTCGACGGTTTGGATATCGGCTATACCGCACGCTCACGCAGTATCGATGAGTTCACGGTAAGCTGTAGGAGAGAGATTGAAGAAATGCACGGCGCAACACAGGCAGTTAAAGAAATGCTTGGAATTAAATAAAACCGAGAATCAAAGAGCAGGCTTTTAGAGCTTGCTCTTTTTCGTTTGATACATAATCCGACCTTATTTTCGCTCCTTTTATAATAAACTGTATTGGTAAAGGGGCGTGATTTATGGAACAAGTAATTTATGTTGATGTGCTTTTTGCGCTGAATATGCTTATCAGCTTCTTTTTGCTTTTGGGAGCAAAAAGGCTTTGCAAGGCGCAGGCTTCAACTCTGCGTGTCTTGCTCGGCTCGGCTTTCGGCGGTTTGTATTCGTTGGTCATCTTTTTGCCGCAGGTGCATACAGCTTTAAGCCTTTTAGTCAGGGCGATGTTTTTGCTGTTTGTGACGGCGGTCGTGTTCGGCTTCAAATCGGCGAAAGGATTTTTCCGTTGCTTCGCCTGCCTACTTGCGGTCAGCTTTCTTTTTGCAGGCGGAGTTATGGGACTGTGGCTTGCGTTTAAGCCGAATATGCTTTTGCTTCGCAACGGAGCGGTTTATATCGATGTCAGCTTCGTGTTTGTAATCTCCTGTGCGGCAGGCATTTATTCTTTGCTGTGGCTCGGCGGTAAGCTTTTGCGCCGCAACAAAAACGAACAGCATCAATGCTCGGCTATGATTTATTACGGCGGTAAATCCGTTCAAGCCGATGGGATTATCGACACGGGCAATACACTTGTCGATTCATTCAGCGGAGCGAGAGTGAGCGTTGCCGATTTCAGCTTGGCGCTGAGGCTTTTGCCGCTTGATACTGTCTCTGCCCTTGCTCAGCCGATGACTGAGGGCTTGCCAAAGGGATTTCGGCTCATACCCACGCAAACCGTTGACGGCGGCGGTATTATGCCGATTTTTAAAGCCGAGAAAATGATAATTAAATGCGGCGATGTGACAAAAACAGTAAATAATCCGACAATCGGCGTGAGCCGTGAGGAAAAGTTTTGCGGCGAATATTCGCTCTTGATCAACGCAGATTTAATGGGAGGAAGCAACGATGATAAGCAGAATAATAGCAAAAATAAAACTGTTCTTTTCTGGCAAAAAAAGCAGGGGAATACGCTACATAAACGGACCGCAAACACTTCCGCCGCCGCTCAACTCGAAGCAGGAGCAGCTTGTGATGGAGAAAATTGCCGCAGGTGATGATTCCGTAAGGGAACAGCTTATTGTGCATAACCTGCGCCTTGTTGTTTATATTGCAAAAAAATTCGAAAATTCGGGAGTCGGTATTGAGGATTTGATTTCAATCGGCTCAATCGGGCTGATAAAAGCCGTCAAAACCTTTTGCCCGGGCAGGAACATTAAGCTCGCAACCTACGCTTCACGGTGCATTGAGAATGAGATTTTGATGCATCTGCGCAAAATCACAAACCAAAAGGCAGAGGTTTCAATCGATGAACCGCTCAATGTCGATTGGGACGGCAATGAGCTTTTGCTCTCCGATGTTCTCGGCAGTGATACGGATTCGGTCAGCAGTGATATGGAAAACGAGGAGGAAAGCGAAATATTGCTCAAAATCGTGGCAGGCTTGGGCGAAAGGGAACGCACGATAATGCGTATGCGCTTTGGCATTGACGGCGAGAAGGAGCACACTCAAAAGCAGGTTGCGGATATTTTGGGCATTTCTCAAAGCTATATTTCACGCATCGAAAAAAGAATTATGGAACAAATCAAAAGAGAAATGGAAACGGTATTGAACTGAAAAAAGAATTATAGTATAATCCTAATAGATTATTGAGTGAGGTGAATTCCGTTGAAGATTGCCGCAGTTGTTGCCGAATATAACCCCTTCCATTTCGGTCATAAATATCATCTTGAGCAAACACGCAATGCAGGCGCAAGCCACATTGTCTGCGTGATGAGCGGCAACTATGTTCAGCGTGGTGAGCCTGCTTTTTATGACAAATTTATGCGTGCGAGGGCTGCCGTTGAAAACGGTGCGGATTTGGTTATCGAATTGCCTGTTCCGTGGGCAATCGGCGGCGCACAGAGCTTCGCAAGGGGAGCAGTAAGCCTTGTAAAGGCGATGGGCAATGTGGATATGCTCTCGTTCGGCTGCGAAAACGGCGATGTTGCGGCGCTTGAAGAAATCAGCAGGCTTGTTTATTCGGCGGATTTCAAAGGCAGCCTTGAAAAGCACCTCGCTTCGGGTGTCACCTTTGCCACCGCAAGGCAGATGGCTGTTGCCGATTTGTCTGGTGAGGAAAGTGCAAGGCTTTTGGCAAGCCCTAACAATATTCTGGCAACCGAATATATTGCCGCCGCAGATTATTTGAACGCAAAAATCGATTTCTTCGGCGTTAAACGCTTGGGTGACGGCTATAACGAGAGCGCAATCAGTGGCAACGGCTTTGCGAGCGCAAGCGCAATCAGGGCTAAAATCGCACGGAATGAGGATGCTTCCGCTTATTCGCCGATGAAGCTGAATGGCGATTACGCAGACCTCACCAATGTGCAAAGTGCCGTGCTTTATAAGCTCCGAACAATGTCACCGCAGGAGATTTCGCTTTTGCCCGATGTTTCGGAGGGACTTGAAAACCGCATTTACTCTGCGGCAAGAAAAGCAAAAAGCCTCGATGAGCTTTTTGAAGCGGTCAAAACCAAACGTTATACAATGGCAAGACTAAAAAGAATCATACTCAGTGCGTTTTTGGGCATCAGCGCCGAGCAGGCGAGCGGCTTGCCGCCATACATCAGGGTGCTTGCCTGTAACGGCAACGGCAAAGAAATTTTGAAAACCGCAACGCCCTCTCTGCCGTTGGTCACACGCTCCGTTCAAATGAATTCAGCCGGTGAGATTGCCGCACTTGAAGCGAGGGCAGACGATGCTTACGCACTCTGCTTCAACCCTGCCCACGAATGTGATGAATGGCTGAAAGAAAGAATATACTATTAAAATGAAGCGTTGAATCTTCGGATTTAACGCTTTAATTTATTAAAGCCTTGACAAAATCGGTATAACAATAGTATAATAACAGCTATATTTTTAATCAAATAAAATTGCGGGAGGTAATTATGGATAGTAAAATCCAAATTCTTATTGCAATGGTTGCCTATATGGCGGCGGTTGTAGTTATCGGTCTTGCATTTGCCCGTAGGGCAAATAAAAGCTCGGAAAACTATTTTCTCGGCGGTCGTTCACTTGGTCCGTGGGTGACGGCAATGAGCGCCGAAGCATCAGATATGAGCGGCTGGCTGCTTATGGGCTTGCCTGGTGTTGCTTATTGGTGCGGTTTTGCGGATGCCGCTTGGACTGCAATCGGTCTTGCAATCGGTACATACATCAACTGGCTTGTTGTTGCAAAGCGCTTGCGCCGTTACAGCATCAGAGCCAACAATTCAATCACCTTGCCCGAATTTTTCTCCAACCGTTTCCGTGAGGATAAAAAGGTTATTATGAGCCTTTCAGCCTTGTTCATTCTCATTTTCTTCACGGTTTACGCTTCGAGCTGCTTCGTAACCTGTGGCAAGCTTTTCTCGACCCTTTTCGATGCGCCTTATGTTCCGATGATGATCGTCGGTGCGGTTTTCGTGCTTATTTATACGATTCTCGGCGGCTTCCTTGCAGAGAGTGCATCTGACTTTATGCAGGGCATCGTTATGTTTGTTGCGCTGAGCGTTATTGTAATCGTTGGCGTTGTTAAGGCAGGCGGCTTCGGCGCTGTTATCGATAACGCAAAGCAGCTCCCGGGCTTCCTTGAATTCTTCGGTATCGCTTCGCCCACGCTTAACGAAGCAGGCGAGCAGCTCGTTTCAAACGGCGCACCCGTATTCGGTGAGCCTGTTAAATACGGCTTGCTCAATGTTTGTTCAACCCTCGCTTGGGGCTTGGGTTATTTCGGTATGCCTCAGGTTCTGCTCCGCTTTATGGCTATCCGCAAGGAATCGGAGCTTAAAATATCAAGAAGAATCGCTATGATCTGGGTTGTAATTTCCCTTGCTGTTGCTGTTTTCATCGGCATCATCGGCAGAGATTTGTTCCCGATAGCTCACCTCACAGCCTCCGATGCAGAAAACATCTTCATCACTCTCACAACCTCATTCCTTTCATCGGGCTTCGGTCCGATTTTGGCAGGCTTCATAATGGCAGGTATTCTTGCGGCAACAATCAGCTCGTCGGATTCCTATCTGCTCATTGCGGCATCTGCTTTTGCAAAGAATATTTATCAGGGCATCTTCAAAAAGGATGCAAATGATAAAAAGGTTATGACAATTTCGAGAATTACGCTCCTTGCAATCACCGCTGTTGCGATTTTGATTGCTATTGATGAGGATAGCGTTATTTTCCAAATCGTTTCCTTTGCATGGGCAGGCTTCGGCGCAACATTCGGCCCGTTGATGCTCTTCTCACTCTTCTGGAAGCGTATCAACCGTGCAGGCGCTATTGCAGGTATGGTCAGCGGCGCAGGTATGGTATTCCTGTGGAAGCTTTGCATTAAGCCCATCGGCGGCGTGTTCGGCATTTATGAGCTTCTGCCCGCATTCATTTTCTCATCGATTTGCATTGTTGTTGTATCTCTGCTTACAAAAGCTCCCTCAAAAGAAATTGAGGAGGATTTTGAATTCGTTAAGCTCGGCAAAGGCAACGATGAATAATTAAAACACAAAATAACAAGAGCCGTGAACCTCGGATTGAAGTTCACGGCTCTTAAATTTTATTCAAATACGCCTTGCCTTATTCTGTCCATACGCATATCAAGCTCGGAGCTTTGGTTGGCACATTCCAAAAGCTCTTTTTCAGTTTCCTCCGACAAATCAAAATTCTTTTTGTAGCGGAGCTGATGCTCAAGGCTTGCCCAAAAGTCCATTGCAAGCGTTCTGAGCTGAATTTCAACCTTCATCAGCCGCTTTTCTTTTGCGAGGAAAATCGGTACGGCAACGATGAGATGCAGGCTACGGTAGCCGTTCGGCTTGGGATTTTCGATGTAATCCTTGCGCTTTATGAGCATTAAATCGTCTTGCTTGAGCAGGGCATCGGCAAGCTGATAAACATCACGCTGAAAGGAGCAGATAACTCTGATACCAGCAACATCGTTAATATAATTTTCGATTGTTTGAGCATCAAAGGATAAATCCCTGCGCTTGAGCTTTTCCGTAATGCTCGGTATCGATTTGAGCCTTGTTTTGATTCCGCTTATCGGGTTGCGGTCGTATTTGAGGGAGAATTCCTCGTTGAGAACCTTGAATTTTGTTTCAATTTCCATCATCGCACAGCGGTAATAGGTCATCAGACGGCGAATTTCTTCCGCCTTGGTTTGGATAAGCATCATCGTATCCTCATCCGCAACTGCGGCAAGGCGTTCCTCGATAAGCTTGTCATCAACCTTTTCAATAGCCATAAATTAAACCTTCTTAATATCAAAATTGAATGTTACGCCGTTTTCTTCGTTGGTAACGCCGTAGGGCATACCGTGCAGATCCTGAATTGCCTTTACGATTGAAAGACCGATTCCGAATCTTCCCTCGTCACGGGAATGAGCCTTGTCAACACGGTAGAAGCTCAGCCAAATGTTTTCGATGTCCTCGGGGGCAATGTTGTCACCTGTGTTGAAAACATTGATTCTGACTCTGTCCTCAAGCTCTTGAGCTGTGACCTCGATTTTCATTTCGTTTTTGGCGTGGGAAAGGGCGTTTGAAACATAGTTGTTGATAACCATAAGCAGTCTGTCCGTATCACCGTAGCCTGTCAGACCGTCGGGAATATCGGTTGTCAGCTCAATGGAATGTTCCTGAGCCAAAATCTGGTAGCTGTCCAGACTTTCCTCAATGAATGTTTTAATATCAAAAGGCGCTTCGTGCAATATGTAAGTGCCCGATTCGTACTTTGAAAGCTCCATCATTTCGCACACAAGGCGGTTCATTTTGTGCGTTTCTTCAATGATTATGTCGCAATATTCGTTTGATTTGATGCCAAGTTTTAAGCCTTCGGCATAGCCTTGAATAATCGCAATCGGTGTTTTCAGCTCGTGCGAAGCGTTGGAAACGAATTCCTTGCGCATTTTCTCAACCTTGCGCTCATGTTCAATTTCTTCTTCAAGCTGTTCGTTTTTGCTCTGCAAATCCTTGAGCGTTGAATCAAGCGAGGAGGAGAGCGTGTTAATGCTCCTGCCAAGCTCACCGATTTCGTTGTTATGGTAAGGAGGGCATTTTTGCGAAAAGTCCATTTCAGCCATCCTGCGTGTGATTTTGTTCATCTCAAGAAGCGGCTTGGTTATGTGGTGAACATAAACGTAGAGCGAAGTGATGATAAGTATGAATGAAAGGCAGGCAACAATGCTGACAAACCTTGTCGTAACATTTGCGGTGTTTTTGATGAAGTTTGTTTGTGAATAAAGCTTAACCGTGTTGCCGTTTTCAAAGGTCTTGCCGTACATAAGGTATTGCAGATGGTTGCTTTTATCCTGCAAAACCTCAAAATATCCGCCATCCTTCAAATCCTTATGCTCAAGCCGAACAAGGTTACGGGTTTTCATAATCTCGAAAAGGTCGATTTCGCTGCCGTCGTTCCAATTTTGAATGAAGCGGTTAACGGCGGTGTCATAGATGATTTTGCCGTTCTTGTTAAAAATCTCAACGTCAACA
Organism: uncultured Eubacteriales bacterium; assembly: GCA_964419825.1. Classification (GTDB taxonomy): domain Bacteria; phylum Bacillota; class Clostridia; order Oscillospirales; family Acutalibacteraceae; genus UBA8612. Next base: position 2,410 of record CAYQRS010000034.1, on the reverse strand, counting down.
TTGTATGTTTCCTCAATGTTGGAGATTTGAGTGTAGAAATTGCTTTCATCGGTTTGTGTAATCTCTTCGCACGCATTTTCCAAGCTGTTCCTTTGCCTGAAGGTGTTGTAAACGGAAATGAATTGGCTGTTTGCGAACATAATCAAAAGCGTGCCGCAGATTACGAAAAAGGCGGTAACGCTGAAAATCTGCGTTCTGATCGAATAGCTTTCACGCTTGAAAAGCGCCTTGAACTCGTTGAAAATTTTTTTCATTTTTTAATCCGCCTCTATTTTGTAGCCGATGCCGTAAACGGTTTTGAGGTGATTTTCGCCCCAAGCACCGAGCTTTGTGCGAAGCCTTGCAACATGGCTGTCAACCGTGCGGATGTCACCTGCGTAGTCATAGCCCCAAATATCGTCAAGCAGCTGTTCTCTTGAAAAAACTCTGCCGATTGAGGACATAAGCTTAAGCAGAATGTTGTATTCTTTAAGGGTTAATTCAAGCGCAACATTTTCGAGCGTGACAACATGGGCACTTTCATCGATGCTCAAGCCGTTAAGGCTTGTTACTGGTGCAGACTCATCCTCGCCGTTGCTTGAACGGCGGATAAGGGCGGCAACACGCTTCATAAGCACGCTTGGGCTGAACGGCTTTGTAACATAGTCATCTGCGCCTGATTCAAAGCCCATAAGCTCATCAAATTCCTCACTGCGTGCCGTTAACATAAGAACAGGCACATTTGATGTTTTCCTGATTTCCTTGCAGGCCGCCCAACCATCAAGGTTCGGCATCATAACATCGAGAATTACAAGTGCCGTATCGGGGTTAGCCTTGAACAGCTCCAACGCCACATCGCCGTCATTTGCTTCAAGCGGTTCATATTCTTCGCTTGCCAAAAAATCGCAGACCAATCTTCTGATTCTTGCTTCATCATCTGCCACAATAATTTTTTTCATTGTCGATTTTCTCCTGTTTCTTAATTTCCTTTGCTACCATTTTAACACTAATTCCGAAAACCTGCAATGGAATTCACAGTCAATTTACATTTTTGCAACAGCTTTTCGTAATGTTTGATAAAAGGATTACATAATTATGTTTTAGAGGTGAAATAGTTTGGATGGATTTGATGAAACATACCGTAACACAAAGGTGAAAAAGAAAAACGAATCAAAAAGCAAACAGCCCGATTGGCTTGTGCGCCTGTGTACGGCACAGCTTGTTTTGGCTGCTTTGGGAATAGGCTTGCTGCTGCTTGCGGCAAAAGCCTCGCCTGTTGTTTACGCCGAAATGCGCAACACATTTAACAGCGTAATGAATGAGGATATGAGCGTGAAAGAGATTGCGGCAGTTGTTAAAGGCTATCTTTATCCAAGCGGCGGCGAGGATACGCCGCTTTATCAGGCAACGGAAACCGTGTGCTTTGCGCCGCTCTCAACAACCGTTCAGCTCAAGTGGCCCGTTGAGGGCAGAATAACCTCAAAATTCGGCTACCGTTATCATCCGATTACGGGCAAGCTTGCAATCCATAACGGAACCGATATTGCCGCCGCAATCGGCACTCCCGTTGCCTCCGCTTTTAACGGCAAGGTCGAAGAGGTCGGCTATACAGCCGCAAGGGGCAACTATGTTTTGCTCTCGCACGGCGGAGAAACGCAAACGCTTTATATGCACCTCTCCGAGGTCATCGCACCCGAGGGTGCTGTTGTAAGGCAGGGCGAAACGATTGCAAAGGTCGGCAACACGGGTAGGTCAACAGGACCGCACCTGCATTTCTCGGTTATCGTCGGCGGAAAATATTGCAATCCGGAGTGGCTTAAGAATGATGTTTAATATCGGCGAAAGCAGGGTGAATGTCAGTTTTTTCTTTTTTGTTGCCATCTGCCTTGCTTTGGTGCTTGATGCGACAAATACAGCTGCATTGGCGCTGTGCGCTTCCGTTTGCCATGAAGCAGGTCATCTGCTCGCCATGCTCTTTTTCGGTCAAAGACCACGCTCGGTTTCGCTCGAACCCTTCGGCTGCGGAATAAGCCGTTACGGCTACGGCAGCTATCGTCAGGAAATGATTATTGCGCTTGCAGGGCCGTTTACAAATTTGACTTTGGCGGCGGTAATGCTGGTGATAATGCTTTGCTTTAAAAAGACCTGCCTGCTGAAAGCAATCGTTGTCAATGTCAGCCTTGCGGCGTTCAATCTTTTGCCAATCGAGCCGTTGGATTGCGGCAGGGCGGTGAGGTGCTTATTATCCTGCCGGCTCAACAGCTTCCGTGCGGAACGAACGGTTTTTATTGTCGGCGTAATCTTTCTTGTTCCGCTGTGTCTGGCAGGCTTTTTGGTTTTGATTAAGAGCGGCTACAACATAACTCTGCTCCTCGCAAGCCTTTATCTTGCATATAATCTGTTAAAAAGACCTTGAAAATATACAAAATAT
>CAYQRS010000033.1:0-12421 GCA_964419825.1 uncultured Eubacteriales bacterium | reverse complement strand
GCCTAAGCTTGATGTTCGCGAGTGGGCACCTGAGCATGAGAAGATGGGTAAGGGCGTTACTCTTACCGAGGAAGAGGCTAAAAAAATTGCCGAGCTTCTCGCAGAACGTTACGCATAATTTCATTACAGCAAAAGCAATCGGAGCAGTTCAAACGAACTGCTCCGATTTTTTTATGCTATGCTTTTATTTTATTTGATGAACATTGAGAAAATCCACTCAAGCAGGAATGTCAAATCGAATGCGGCTTTCGGTACGCTGAAAACGCTGTCGCTGACGGTGAAGCTGATGCTTTCAAAATAGGTGTTTGTTACATTTCCGTTTGATGAATCAACAACATTGAGCCATTTGAGGTTATCACCCTCATAATAGAATTTGCTTGTTACGGTTGCTCTGTCGTTGTATTCTTCAACATAATATGCTTTGCCATCAACAGTTTCGCTGTAAGAGCCTTGGTAGGCGAGGATTGACTGAGTCAAATTGGTTGCGTTTTCGAGCAAAGCCCAAACATCCAAATCGTTCAGCCCTGTGTTTTCGAGCTTGACATAGAAGAAGGGCAGGTTCGGCAGATAAGCGTAAGCGGTGCTGCCGTTAACAATGGCTCTGATATTCAGGAAGCCGGCCTTGTATTCATAGGCTATGTTGTTGCCCTTGACATAAAATGTGTCCGATGCTTTGGAATTTTCACCGAAAAGGGCAATGTCGCCTGCCTTGAGGGAAACGGAGAATTCCTTGCTCTCGTTGAGCTTTGTCAAAAGAGCCTCGGTCTTGGTCGTTTCCGCAAAGACATTAAAGGTGAAGAGTGAACAAATAAGTAAAGCGGTTGCGAGGGCGATGCTGATTAGTTTTTTCATAATTTTAGCCTCCTTGCTGTTTTACACACAAGTGAATGGCGAAGCAGGCTTCTGCTTCGTGATTCCATTATAGCATTATTTGCCTACTTTTTCAATATGTGCCGAAAAAAGAAAACGGATGTAAGGAAGCTTGTTCATTACATCCGTTTTGATTATATCATTTTGCCGATTATTGTGTTGCTGAGTAAAAATCCCTTCGGAGTCAGGCGAACGCCCTTTTCATCGCAGACAGTTAAGCCGTGCGGCTCTAATTCCTTTGCAACGCCGAGAATGCTTTGCGGAATTTCAAAGCCGAAGCGCCGCTTGACCTGCTCGTTAACAAGCCCCTCGCTCAGCCTCAAACGCAGCATAACATATTCCTCAAAGCTGCCGCCCTCACCGTCGGGCAGGGGAACAGCTCCGTTTATGAAATCGCTTGCACTGCGTTCATAGTAAAAGCGCTTGCCCTTGTAAAAGGAATGTGCCGCCGCACCGATGCCGAGATATTCACGGCAATCCCAATAAATCAGATTGTGACGGCTTTCAAAGCCTGAATAGGCGAAATTGGAGATTTCGTATTGCTTGCAACCATAGCCCTCGATTGCTTCGCAAGCGGTCAAATAAAGCTCACAGCAGTAATCCTCATCAGGCAGGTCGAGCAAGCCCTCAACCTTTTGGAACGGCGTTCCCTGTTCGATTTTTAGCAGATAGCTGCTGATGTGCTTTGCGCCGCTTTCAATGCAGAATTTGACGCTTTCCTTAACGCTTTGCACCGTTTGGTGGGGAATACCGAGCATCAAGTCGAGCGAAAAATTATCAAAGCCGTTTTGACGAACCATTTTAACCGCTTTTTCGACAATGGCACGGTCTGCCTTTCTGCCGAGGACTTTGCGCTCCGCATCAACAGCGGATTGCATACCCATTGAAATGCGGTTTGCGCCGCTATGAGCAAGGCGCTTAATATCGTCATCGCTCCAAGCTGTTGCGATGTTGAACGGATTACATTCAACCGTGACCTCGGCATCATCGGTTTTGTTGATTGCGGCTATGATTTTCGCCAGCCGCTTGCTGCCGAGCAGGCTCGGAGTGCCACCACCGAAATAGACGGTTGAAAACATCTCGCCCTGTTGCTGATATAATATAATGTTTTTAATAATAGCGTCGGTGTATTTTTCCATTGTCTGCTCATCGGCATTGAACGAATAAAAATCGCAATATGGGCATTTTGAGGAGCAGAACGGGATATGGATATACAGCCCCGCTTTGTCAGTTATCATCGTCAAGCTTAAGCACCGCCATAAACGCTTCCTGCGGAACTTCGACCGTGCCGAACTTACGCATACGCTTTTTGCCCTCTTTCTGCTTTTCAAGCAGCTTTTTCTTACGGGTTATATCGCCGCCGTAGCATTTTGCAAGAACATCCTTGCGCATCGCCTTAACCGTTTCACGGGCGATAACCTTGCCGCCGATTGCAATTTGAATGGGTATTTCAAACATCTGACGGGGAATGTTATCCTTGAGCTTTTCGGCAATTCGGCGTGCCCTGCCGTAAGCCTTATCGCTGTGGATGATGAATGAAAGGGCATCGATAACATCGCCGTTGAGCAGAACATCGAGCTTAACCAGCTTTGAGGGCTGATAATCGGAGATTTCGTAATCGAACGAAGCGTAGCCCCTTGTGCGTGATTTGAGCGTATCGAAGAAATCGTAAATAATCTCATTGAGCGGCATTTCATAATGAATATCCACACGGTCATTTGAGATATAAGACATATCCTTGAAAACGCCACGCCTATCCTGACACAAATCCATAACCGCACCGACATAATCCGTCGGAGCATAGATATGGGCGTTGGTCATCGGCTCTTCACAGCTTGTGATAAGCGCAGGGTCGGGGTAATTCGTCGGGTTATCGATTTCAACGGTCGAGCCGTCGGAAAGATGGATTTTGTAGATAACACTGGGAATCGTGGTTACCAAATCGAGGTTGTATTCACGCTCCAAGCGCTCCTGAATTATCTCAAGGTGGAGCAGACCTAAAAATCCGCAGCGGAAGCCGAAGCCCAAGGCACCTGATGTTTCAGGCTCAAAGGAGAGAGCCGCATCGTTGAGCTGAAGCTTTTGCAGGGCATCACGCAGGGATTCGTAATCCGCACCGTCGGCAGGATAAACGCCGCAGAAAACCATCGGGTTGACCTTGCGGTAGCCCGGGAGAGGCTCGGCGGCAGGATTCTCAGCCGTGGTAACAGTATCACCGACTCTTGCATCGCTGACGGTTTTGATTGAAGCCGTGATATAGCCAACCTCGCCTGCTGTCAGCTCATCTGTCGGTTCAAGTGAGGTTGCACGCATATAGCCGACCTCGACAACGGTGAACTCCGCACCTGTTGCCATCATTCTCATTGTGTCGCCTGCCCTGATTTTGCCGTCCATAACACGGACATAGACAATAACGCCACGGTAGCTGTCATAAATCGAATCGAAAATAAGCGCACGCAACGGCAGATTTTCGTCTGCCTGCGGTGCAGGAATATATTTGACGATTTTTTCAAGCACCTGTTCAACATTTTCGCCTGTTTTTGCCGAAATCCTCGGTGCATCGCTGCAATCAAGTCCAATCACATCCTCAACCTCTGCGGCAACTCTGTCGGGATCGGCGGCAGGCAGGTCGATTTTGTTGATGACGGGAACAAGCTCCAAATCGTGATCAAGTGCAAGGTAGGTGTTGGCGAGAGTTTGCGCCTCAACGCCCTGAGAAGCGTCGATGATAAGCACAGCACCGTCGCAAGCGGCAAGAGAGCGTGACACCTCATAGTTAAAGTCAACATGACCGGGGGTGTCGATGAGGTTGAGGACATATTCCTCACCGTCATCGGCGGTGTAGTTGAGCTTAACTGCGTGAGCCTTGATTGTGATGCCTCTTTCACGCTCCAAATCCATATTGTCAAGAAGCTGAGCTGTCATATCACGCTTGGCAACGGAATCGGTCAGCTCAAGCAAACGGTCAGCCAAGGTTGACTTGCCGTGGTCAATGTGGGCAATGATTGAAAAATTTCTGATATTTTCCTTGCGGTTTGACATTGTTTAGTTTTTCCTTTGCTTTTTTGTTTCTTTGAGTTTCGGCTGTTCATCAAGGTCAACGAGAATGAATGCAAGCGACCACATTGCAATGAAGCCGAATATCAGCGCAGGTGCAACGATTGCATCCTCAAGCTGAATTGTTTTAACTGCACCAATGAGGCTGACTGCGTTGCCTAAGCCGAACGCATTGGCAAGGCTGCCGAGCGTGCTTTCCGAATCGGCAAGCAGGGCATTGATGATGCTGCCGAGGCTGACTGTGCCGTCAATGACCATATCGGCCATACCGTTGAACGAAACGATTGTTGCAATCGCTGCAACACAACCGACAACGCTGAAAATCAGGTTGAGCTTCCTTGCGTTGGTGAAGCAGGAACAGAAGAACACAGCCAAAACCATAAGCACGACGATCGCAAGGAAAACAAGCGTGAGGATTGCACGGGTTTTGAGCGGCGCTATCGCTTCGAGCATTTCCGCATTGAGGTCGAGCTTGAAGGAGCTGAGGCTCATATCGCCGCCGCCGAAATCCGCAATCAGCTCCTTGAGCGAGAACGAATCGTCAAAATAAACATTCAGCAAAGAAACATCGACGACAATGTGGATGAGCTTAAGAAAATAGAACGCAGGTATCGTGCATAAAGCGGCAACCGCCGCAACGATTCTGTAAACAATTTTCATTTTGATTACCTCTTATTTCCAAGATGAATTGAGGGCAACCGTGCGGTTGATTACAAGCTTATCATCGGTTGAATCCTTATCAACGCAGTAATAACCCTGACGCATAAACTGGAATGTATCACTGGGCTTAATGCCACGCAGACCGCCTTCAAGCTTACAGCCCTCAAGCACCGTGAGTGAGTTCGGGTTGAGGTCATCATCACTTTCGGGTGTTTCAACCTTGTAAAGTCTGTCATAAAGGCGAACCTCGGCATCAACGCAATCATCGGCGCTGACCCAATGAAGTGTGCCCTTAACCTTTCTGCCGTCGGGTGAATCGCCGCCCTTGGTTTCGGGGTCATAGGTGCAATGCAGGCAGCTTACTTCACCGTTTTCATCAAGCTCATAGCCCGTGCAGGTTACGAAATATGCGCTCTTGAGCCTTACCTCATTGCCCGGATAGAGGCGGAAATATTTTTTGACGGGCTCAATCATAAAGTCATCACGCTCAACGAAAAGGTTGCGTGAGAAGGTTACAGCTCTCTTGCCAAGCTCAGGCTTATCGGGGTTGACCTCGACCTCGATGGTTTCGGTCTTGCCCTCCGGATAGTTATCAATCACAACCTTGAGCGGCTTCAGTACAGCCATTGCTCTGGGTGCATTTGCGTTGAGGTTATCACGAACGCAGGCTTCAAGCAGACCGTAATCAACAACGCTGTAAGCCTTGGAAACGCCGACACGGTCGATGAAATCACGAACTGCCTTTGCAGGGTAGCCTCTGCGGCGCATACCGCAAAGAGTAACCATTCGGGGATCATCCCAACCGCTGACAATGCCTTTTTCGACAAGCTCAAGGCATTTGCGCTTTGAGGTCTGGCAGTAGTTCACGTTAAGGCGTGCGAACTCAATCTGCCTCGGCGGCTCTTCAAAGCCGATTTCTTCGATGAACCAGTTGTAAAGCGGTCTGTGGTTTTCAAATTCAAGTGAGCAGAGCGAATAGGTTACGCCCTCCTTGGCATCGGAAAGGGGATGCGCAAAATCATACATCGGGTAAACGCACCATTTGTCACCTGTCTGATGATGGGTAACATGGGCGATACGATAGATAACGGGGTCACGCATATTGATGTTGGGCGAGGACATATCGATTTTTGCACGAAGCACTCTTTCTCCGTTTGCAAATTCGCCCTTTGTCATGCGCTCGAAAAGGTCAAGGTTTTCTTCTATGCTGCGGTCACGGTAGGGGCTGTTTTTGCCGGGCTCGGTGAGCGTACCACGGTATTCTCTGATTTCGTCAGCGCTCAAATCGCAAACATAAGCCTTGCCCTTTTTGATGAGCTTAATTGCACATTCATAGATGAAATCGAAGTAGCTTGAAGCATAATAACAGTTATCCCACTTGAAGCCGAGCCATTCAATATCCTCCTTGATTGCATCGACATATTCAACATCCTCTTTTGAGGGGTTTGTGTCGTCAAGGCGGAGGTTGCAAACGCCGTTGTATTTTTCGGCGGTGCTGAAATCAATGCAGATTGCCTTTGCGTGACCGATGTGCAGATAGCCGTTCGGTTCGGGAGGGAAACGGGTCTGGATGCGGCTGTTTTTGCCTGCCGCAAGATCCTCATCAATAAAATCGTGAATAAAATTGGAAACTCTCTCTTCTTCCATTTATCTCAATCCTTTCTTATAATACATTTAATGCATTGTTAATTCTGTTTATAACCTCGGCTTTGCCGAGAAGCTTCATAATTGCGCAAAGGTCGGGGGTGTTGGTGCGTGATGTGACCGCCATACGGATTACACCCGAAACATCGCCGACATGACCTTTGTAGGCATCGGGGTTCTTTTTGTATTCCTTAACATTCGGTGTGAAGCCGAGCGGCTCACAGAGAGCCTTGATTTTTTCAAACCAAGCATCCTTTTCATCGCTTTCGTCGTAAACCTCGCTGTACTTAACAAGGATTGCTTTGACATCCTCTTTTGCAAGCTTCTCGCCGAAATCGGGGCAGGGAGTATAAAGCTCATTGTAAAGGTAGCTGATGTAAGACTTGACCTCGCTCCATTTTGCAATATCCTTACGGGGCTTCGGACAATCACGGTCAATGTTGAGTGCGGCGGTTGAATAAGCGCTGTCTGCCGTAAAAATGCCGTAGAACTCCTCGTCAAATTCCTTTGCCCAGTCGGCAACATTTGTGTAAACCTGCTCCGCTGTCATTGTTGAAATAACATTTTTGCTGACATCGTTGAGCTTGACCAAATCAAAAAGGCAACCGCTTTGGCTCATCTTTTTGAGATTGAACGGGAATTTTGCAATATCCTCCTTCGGGTTGGCTCTGCGCCAATCCTCAAAGTTGGAGTTGATGAGCGTGAGCAAATATTCAAGCACGCTCTCCTTCGGGAAGCCCTCCTCAACAAAATAGCCGACTGCCGCTTCGGGGTCTTTACGCTTGGAAAGCTTGCGCTTATCGCCTGTTTCCTCATCGATTTTGAGAACCTGCGGTGTGTGGGCATATTTCGGGAGCTTGTAGCCGCAAGCCCTGAAAAGCTCAATGTGCTTTGGAACGGAGGAAATCCATTCCTCACCACGGATAACATGAGTTGTTCTCATAAAGTGATCGTCACAGGCGTGGGCGAAATGGTAGGTGGGGATTCCGTCTGATTTGAGAAGAACCTCATCAATCGTGTTTTCTGGCATTTCGATTTTGCCTTTAATAACATCGTCAAAAGCAATTCGCTTATCCTCACTGCCTGCGGAGCGCAAGCGGATAACATAGCTTTCGCCGTTTTTGATTCGTTGCTCCTGCTCCTCAAAGCTGAGGTCACGGCATTTTGCGTATTTGCCGAAATAGCCTTTGATCAAAGCACCGTCTTGCTCCTGCTGTTCTCTTAAAGCGGTCAATTCCTCAGCTGTGCAGAAGCAGGGGTAAGCCAGACCCTTTGCAACAAGGGATTTTGCAATCGTTTGGTAGATTTCAGCACGGTGGCTTTGTGTGTAAGGACCGTAAGCGCCTTTTTCTGTGCCAAAGCCCGTGACACCCTCATCAAAGCTGACTCCGAAATAATCAAAGCCCTTGATGATTGCGGAAACACCGTCATCAACCTCACGCTTTTTGTCAGTATCTTCAATTCTCAAATAAGAGATGCCGCCTGAAACACGGGCGGTCAGTATATCGACAAGCGCACCGAAGAAGCCGCCCATGTGCAGGTAGCCTGTCGGGCTGGGAGCGAAACGGGTGACTCTTGCGCCCTCAGGGAGATTTCTCGGCGGATAAAGTGCCTCATAATCCTCCGGTGTTTTTGTGATGTGTGGGAAAAGAAGCTGTGCTAATTTTTCGTTGTTATTCATTGATATATCCTTTCTGAGCGGAACAGGGTAAATTTCAACTGTTTCGATTTTTTTCTGAAATAATTTTGTGTCTTGCCTTGATTTTGGTTTGGACATCCTCTGTGCGGTGGTTGACCAGCTTGCGGTGGAAAACATAGACCGTGACCGACGAAGCTGCAACCGACACGATTACAGGCACAATGCTCAAATCCTCATACCAAGCTGTTTGCTTTGCGGCAGGAGTGTAGGTATAGTAGTCATCGTATTCATAGATGAAATCCTCACTGCCGCTATCTGCGGCAAGGGCAGGCAATGCCGCAACGGCGCAGAGGGCTAACGCCAAGGTCGCCGTGCAAATGAATTTTTTGATTTTCATCAGTTGCTCACCGCCAAATAAATAATTTCGCCGATGACGGTTAAAACAGCCGTCAAAATGCCGAACATTGCCAAAGCTCTGCTCCTGCTCGGCGGAGGGTTGCCGACAATTTTACCGCTCTGACCGTTCATGAAAAATTGGTGGCGGTAGTTTTCGTATTTGCAGTTCAAAACCCAAACGGGAACATAGGCATTGCTGATGTCAAGCCTGTTGTAATGATGGGAGATTTTTGAAATTTTCGGGTTTTTGTATTTGCCGAGAATTTCGTGAGCCTGCTTGACTGCCTGTGAATCAAGGTTATCCTTGAGCTTAACAAAATAATCGGGCTTGATTCGGCTGTGCTTTTCTATATTCAAGCCCTCAAGGTATTCGGGCTTGAACTTCCTCAGCCTGCCGAGGTTGTAAGGCTGGAGCAGGGCGAACAGCCCCGTGTTGAGAACTCTGCCTGCTGGCAGGGGAATATCGTTGCAGGTGGTTTGGAAGTTGATGGAAGCCTCACCGTAGCCGTGCTGAGTCTCAAGGCTTGTCACAAGCTCAGCGGAAACGAGGCGTATCGGCATATAGACTGCGGTGATTTCGCCGTTCATTGCCGCCTGCGCAAAGCATTCGGGTATGAGCGGATTGCGGCGGAAGAACCTAATGAAAGCCTTTTTCGCCTTCCTTGCATCGACCTTGAACGGCAGGATGTAATCCGCCTTGCGGGAATCGCCGTGGTCAGCAAAGGCAATGTTCCTTGAACCGCAGAAGCAGCAACGCTTCAGCTCGCCTGCGGCGATAATGTTTGCGTGGCAGTTGCCGCAGGAATAATCGTTGCGCTCCCTTGCACCGTGCCTTTGATGCTCGGCGGCGGTTGACTCGGCTACCTTGAGCAGACCGTTGCCGCCTTCTTCGAAATCCTTGTTGCAGGTTATGCAGTAAAAGCTTTTGCCTGCTTTTTGTAACACAGAGCCGCAAAGAGGGCATTGTGGTTGGTTTTGCATTTTTAAACCTCCGTCGGGATGATAAGTGGTGCGGTTTATTATGCGGCAAAATAAAGGCTTCTTGTGAACGGCTGTGAGAGAATACCTCTATCCTGCTTGTATGTGATTTCGATTTTAAGACTCTTTGCCACGGTAAGCTCCGAGCATTGGATTTCAACCGCTTCGCCCGGGGCGATGACGGCTTTTTTGTCAAAATCGAATTTACAGCCCTTGGCATTGATTGCTTTGATGTTAATGCTGTATTCGTTTGAAAGGTTGCGGATAACAAGAACCTTGGAATCTGCATTGTAGCTTCCGCTCATTTCGCCCTTGAAGCAGGCATAAACGCCGTCGATTGGGTTTTGTGCAACACCGAACTGAGGGTAGCTTGGGTCGGAGTAAATATCCTCAATGTTATCCGTAAGCAGCATTTCAAGCAACATTCCTCTTGAATAAGGGTCCCATTGGAACTGACCGTGATATTGACCGTAGATGAACCAAGTGTTTTCGGGCAGGAAGGCACAGCTTGCATCAACGATTCTGTCGGGAGAAATGTGGTTGTGGCTGTTGTCGGAGCAGGTCGTTTGCTTAGGCTTGTAGGTGAGCGGAAGCTGTGAGCCGTAGGCGGCGGTGTAAGCGCCTGAGGTACAGCTTGTGTCGATAACAAAATCGGAATCGATTTCCTTGCCTGTGCCGATTTGTGTGCCGTAGTTGCTCATAATGTAAATATCCGTGCCTGCAGCTTGAGCGGCCTCAAGACCGGAACGCATATTTGTCATACAGTTGTAATGCATTTCGTCTGCGGCGGCAATGATGTTTGCGTTGGCTGATGAATCAAGGTACTTTGCCTTTAATTCGTCATAAACATCAACCTGAACAAAATCCCAAATGCTGCCGAAGGTGATTACATTTTCAAAAATACATTTATTGAAAACAGTTTTGATAATGCTGTTAAGAAAATCTGCAGGCAGAATATCCGCAATCCAGCGGAAATCCATCTCACTGCGCAGAAGAATCGGGAAGAAGCGAACAAGAGTATCCATATCGAACTTAACGGGATCAGAACCGAGCAGCTCGGTTACGAGCGTTGTGCCTGCGATTGCGGGCACGTTGAGAACTGCGTTATCGACCTTGCCCTCCTCGCCGTAATAGAAAAGATAGGTTGCGCCGAGCTGACCGCCGTGGCTCAGACCGTAAATATCAACCTTTTCTTTGCCTGTGATGCTGAGAATTTCATCGATAAAGGCTTCGAGCCTTGCGGCGTTTTCAACCTGACCCTTACGCCAATCGCAGTTGAAAACATAAATATCGGTTTCGGGCACGACCTTTGCGATTTCGGCAACCGTTGCCTTTTCGGGCACAAGGTCAGGGTGACCGTTGTCCTTCATCGTTTTGACAGCCGCTTCGCTCGCACGGTAGGGATATGGCTTGAGGTCATAGTTTGATGTGCCGTCGGGCTTGATGCCGATTTTTTCAAAAAGCACATCTGTAAGGCTGTCAAAGGCTTTAATGAGCAGAGCGTCCTCACCGAAGGTGTAAAGCACGATGCCGAAAATCAAGCCGAAAAGGTTCGGCAAAAGCTTGTCCATCGTGTCATCGCCGTTTAACGGCCAGACGAAGGATTCGTTCTCCGTGCCGTAATCAAGCACAAGCGCACCGCCTGTGTAGCCTTGGATGAAAACGACGGGGTCGCCGTCCCAAACGGTCGATTCGTCAACGGCGTGAGTCGGTATGATTGCAATGCCCGTGAGCATTGCAAGGCAAAGTAATACGCTGATAACTTTTTTCATTGTCTTTTCTCCTTAGTCTGCTTTTTTCAAATCCTTGCGGAGCATAAACAGCGGAATGAATATCAAAACGGCTAATACCGCCGCAGCAAAGAACATTTGCGGAACGGGAACGGCGATAATCTGACCGTATTCGTTGGTGTAGTTGAGTCCTGCACTGAAATGCTCGATAACAGCCGCACCGAGCTTCGGACCGATAAGCATCGGGAGCAGAACAACAAATATCATTCTCACGCCCTGAAAGCGACCTGATTTGCCCTCCGGCATAAAGTCACGCACGGCGGCGTTGAGGTTGATCATCATAAGACCGTAGCCTGCGAGGAAGAACAATGCGGCAATGCCGAACATACCCATTGTTTTCGCAAAGCCTGCCCAAACTAAGCCAATCACAAACAGCAAAGCCGAGATAAAGACGAATTTATCCTTGCCGAGCCTGTCAACAAGCTTGCCGAGTGCGATTATGCCGACAACAACGCCGACAACGGCAACAGCACCGATGCCGAGAAATTTCGGCGAAAGGTTGAGACTATCGAGGCTGAAATTCATAAAGTGTTCGAGATAGATGAAAATATAAGGCATCCAGCACTGAACTGCGGCGTTGAAGAAGCAGGCGGCTGTGAGCGCAATATAAAGCTGCTTGTTTTGCTTGATGACCGAGGGGCGGAAGCCGTAGGTCAAATCGTAGAAATAATTATCGTTGCTTTTTTGGATGTTTTCGGGATCCTTAAGCGTGAAAATTCCGATTACGCCGCAAAGGATAACCATAGCACCGAGGCCGATGAAGCTGTAGGCAAGCACATCGGTGAGCAGACCTAAGCCGACGGTGACGATGACAAGGGCGAAAACAGGCAAAAGGGTGAGCACGCTCTCAACCGTGCCCCTGTTGTGCTTGTTGGTTACATCGGTTACCCAAGCGCTGTAGGCGGCATCGTTGCTGGTTGAGCCGAAGAAGGTCATCACGCAATCCATAACGATAACCGCAGTTACGGTTGCCGTGATAACGGCGGCTTGGTCTTTAATGCCGAAAAGCGAGGCAATGTTGTTGTGGTTGATGAAGGCGAAAACGCCGACAGACAAGCCCCAAATTATGTAGCCGAGTGTGAGCAGGATTTTTCTCTTGCCGATTTTGTCGCTCAACGCACCCATGATGAAGGTGGTGATAACGGCGGTTGCGGCGCTTGCGGCAACCATTGTGGAAATGTCGTTAACAGTTCCGCCGACGTTATTGAAGAGGAAAACGTTGAAGAAATTGTTTTCGACCGCCCAAGCGATTTGACCGACAAAGCCGAACAGAATTATGTTGAACCATGTTCCCTTTGAGAGCTTGCTTTGCTTATTCATAATCAACATCCTTTCGCTTAAACCGATAATGGATAAACTGCCTGCATTATATGCATTATAAATATAT